>JAYVKQ010000258.1:0-6306 GCA_043768285.1 Saprospiraceae bacterium
AACGCCAATGTCCTCGGTCAGAATAGAATGACCTGGATAGCTTTTGGGTAAAATACTGATGACTTGCACCAAACCCTCTTTGCCGTGTGGCTGTACCGAAAAATCGTCTGGATTGCGGATTATGATGTCTGAAAAGTTCGGACAGTGCAAATAGCCTAATTCATTTTCAAGAAAAACGGAGCCTATTTGCTCAATCATCCCATAAAAATTATATATATTCTGTGGTTGTATGCCAAATCTATCGTGTAATGTCTTTTTGAATGTATCGTTATCCACCGCCATATCTTGGAGTTTTTTCCACCCGCCCGAATGTATCAAAATGGCTTGACTGAGGTCAATTTTTCTGTCTATTTGGCTTTGTACCAAATATTGCCACACCATGAAAGTAAAGCCAAATAGTAATACTTTTTGCCCATCGAATTGGTCTAAAAAGACATTCAAATTCGACATATTCAATTGGTATTCATTGTCTAAAATGTAGTGGTGCTTTTTCCCAAAAACAGATAAACCTAATATACCTGCTCCCCTTGCCGAAAAAGATGTCCTATCTCTCAAAACGGCTTGACTGTCTATAATCAACATCGGTAGGCGTTCGTTGCCTAATACGTGGGTCATAATTTTTGCCAAAGCCACTTGTTGTAAACTGGTCGCTTCTCTATCCAAATAAATGCGGCTTGTGACCTGCCCCGTTGTGCCGCTTGATGTCAATACCTTGAACACATCTTCGGTAGCAATACTTTTTAAATCATGTGTTTTGAATAAGCTAACGGGAATAAAAGGCACATCGGCTAAGGTGTGCATATCATTAGACTTGGGAAAAACAACATCGGTAATTTTGCGGTATTCGATATTATGCCCTCGATGGTGGTCGTGCAAATCTTTCAATATATCCAACATAAGCCGCTCTTTATCAGCGACTTGTAAAGAGAATTGTGGTATTTGGATATATTCTTGAAAAGACATTTTTGCTTTCGAAATTATCGGTTAAAAGACGTGAAATACTGAGGGGGGGGGTGACCCGTGCCACCGCTTCAAGCGGTGGCACGGGTTAACTAAAGGAGTACCTCAATTGCTTTATAATCAATTTTACCATTTGCGGTAATCGGTATTTCATCAAGTACCCGTACTAAGACTACGCTTGGGTGAATGTGCATGCTCTCTTTTAAAAACGCTTTTATCTCACTATCTGAAATATCAGCATTGTGCATACACACCACAAGTTTTTCATCATTTTTACCCAAAGTCATAAAAGTTGTGCCGACAAAATGGTTTTTCAAAAGCGTTTCAACCTCATCAAGATTGGTGCGCGTACCAAATATTTTGACAAACCGCTTTAAACGACCCGTAATATAGTAAAATCCTTCATCGTCGCATCGCGCAATATCGCCCGTTCGGAGTGCATTGGGTTGATCAAAAGTCACCAAATCTGCGGCTTTTGTGGCATATCCGCCAAACACGTTGGGTCCTTTATATATCAACTCCTGCGTATCGGTATCAATTGAAAATGAACCATTTGGAATAGCCTTTCCAATTGATTCTAATTTTGTTTCGATATGAGCAGGGTGCAAATAAGCCATGCGTGCCGTGGCTTCGGTTTGCCCATACATGATATAGAACTCTTTGTTTTGATTTTTAAGATGCGTGTGAAATAATTCTGCCAGCTTAGCACTTAATTTGCCACCCGCTTGGGTCATATACCGCAGATTTGGATAGTTTTTTTTCAAAAACCCAATGCGATTCAGCATTTCGTAAACGTAAGGCACGCCCGCTAAACTTGTGTAGCCCAGATTGTCAAAATCTGCCCAAAAGTCTTTGTTCATAATGTCTTTGTTGGTGCAAACGATAGTGCCACCAGCAAGGGCATTAGAAGTCAGAACCGATAAGCCATACGCATAACAGATACTCAAATTGAGCGGTGCAACATCATCAGTGGAGATGGGTAAATAGGCGGTAATGGATTGAGCATTGGCAAGTAAATTCGCCTCCGAAAGTTTGACCAATTTGGGCGTACCCGTCGTGCCAGAGGTACTCAACAAAACCTTTATGTCTGTATGGAATGGTGTTTTGGCGGGGTGGTTTTCAAATATTATCTGCTTATTGATAAACGATTTTTCTTCGTATGTCTCAATACTTTCCCTTGATGGGTCATAAATATACTGGGGTTGATAATTTTTTTCTAAGGCTTGTTTAAAATCGTTGTTCAATTTTGGGTTCAGCAACACTAAGGCATGGGGGCTGTTATAAAAAGTCCAAAAAGCGTGAACAGCATCTAACGAATTATCAAGATACAGAAAAGCCAAAGCCTTTTTGTCTTTTTTATCAAAAAAATCAATATCTAAGGCATTGAAAGCCACACTTTTATGCGTTTCTGCATCGAAGTATCGTAACTGCGCATTTTGCTTAATATGGTCTATCAATCTCATATCAACATGCCACCGTCCACCCCAATGATTTGACCCGTTACATAGCCCGATAAATCGGAAGCAAGGAACAAAGCGGTTTTGGCTATATCCTCGGGTTGCCCCATGCGCCCCATAGCAATATTGGCTTTGTTTTGTTCATAAAATTTGACATCCATACCCGCCGTCATATCGGTTTCGATAAACCCGGGCGCAATGGCATTTACGCGAATATTGAAAGGTGCTAACTCTTTTGCTAATGATTTTGTGAACCCAATTATCGCCGCTTTTGACGACGCATATACCGTTTGCCCTTTGTTGCCATTGGTGCCCACAATCGAACTCAAATTGATGATTGCACCTTTGCGGTTTTTAACCATAAATTTTGATGCCTGTTGCGCAATAAACATCGAACCAAACACATTGACGTTGTATATCTCGTGCATCAAGGCTTCCGATGCCATTGTCAGCATCGCATCTTTCATAATACCCGCATTATTGACCACCACATCCAGCGTTTCTTTGCGGCTTCTGAGTTCCGAAAAAACGGCTTTTACTTGGATTTGGTCACTCACATCGCAGGGAAATACGGCTACTACTGTCCCGTATTGCTCTTCAATATCGCTTTTTAACTGATTTAGCTGTGCTTCATTGCGGGCTAATAATATGAGTGTAGCACCCTCGGCAGCAAATAGCTCGGCGGTCGCTTTGCCTATGCCCCTTGATGCACCCGTAATCAGTATTTTTTTATCTTTTAACAGCATAGCTTTTTATAGTTCAATACCGTATTTTTGGAGTATCTCTTTCGCTTTCGCTACCGAACTCATATCAATGACATCATCGGTATCAATGGATATGTCGAAAATATCTTCTAACTCCGTAATTAAAACCATGTGCGAAATGCTGTCCCACTCGGCAATACTTTGATAATTCAACGTATCCACAATGTCGTTTTTATCTATGCCCAACGCCTGTGAAAAAGCTGTTTTTAATTTTGAAAGATTTGACATATATGCTATTATTTATTAAAATGACTACCGAATATCTAAATTATTAAACCCAAACGACCAATTGTTAAAATCGTGTATCACCGCCGCGTCTATTTTTTCGGGTATAATTACCTTACCCATAAAGTAATATTCCCTTTTTCGATATTTTGCGGGTAGGGTCACCATTAGGTGGTTTTTGAAGGGTAAAGTACCGATATAGACCACAACATCGGCGGCATTGTGCTGAATAAAATAATCTAAAACCTGCTTCAAAGCCGACGGATTGACCGTTTCGTCTTTATTTTTGAAATACACAACTTGGGCGATACGGTGCTTATCTTCCAGTATCCTATATCTAAACACCACTTCTTTATGCGTTTGCTCCGTCAAAAAGTTGGGATTGTAGCCCTCATCTTGTTTTTTGTAAATACGCGGCACCTTGTACTGTACTTTACTAAGCCCATTTATGACGGACAAAGCCACTGTAAGACACCTTCTGTACAAAAAATTAAGGATGCCGATGTCCAATTTAACGATTTTGGGTAGATTAATCGGCAGCGCGTACGTCGGCAAGCAGCCTATTTCTTGCCATTTTACTATTTTTTTTAGATACGGATACAGCGTAAATTGATCTGGAATACCCAAAAAAAACGGGATACCTACGCTTTTTAAATGCTTCGTTAGGTTGTTGAATAGCGCGTACGCCAATGTGAAATCTTTGCGATAACTCTCCACGACAAATGTATCGCACGATAAGGCAAAATCCAATGTTTCTTCAAAATATTGGTAGGCGACGGGTATGGCAGACGTGCCACCCACAACGATGCCCAATGCCTTATCCACCAACACCGTGTGGTACGAATACCCCCTGGGATTGTGGGTATATTTTTGGATATACTGCGCCTTTGTAAAATGATTGCCCAATGTGGCATTGGCATGGACAACGTACGAATCCCAGAGTGCGGCATCCAAAGCTAAGGTAGTCGTCACGATGAATATCTTATCTCCCTTCTCTATCTGCATCTACGACTTCTTTCATATTGAGTGACTGCATACCGTAGGTGTCTTTGAGTGCCGTGTAATGCGTCAAAATGACTTCCAAGTTTTTCAAATTATTGGCGGTGTGTTGTCCAAAATTGTGCGGATGCCACCACAAATGATAGATATATCCATTTTTAGCGGCGTGCAGCATTGATTTTTTTATCCGATCTAACCGCAAATTGTTCTGAAATTGGTTTGGTCGGTACGGGCGCAAAAAACGGGTCGAGGGGATGTTATAGACCCCATTCATCTGCGTGGGTTTCTTTAGCCACGTTTCGCCCAGAAGTGGCACAAAACTATCAATAAACCGTAGCCCTTTTTTGAGTATCGTTTTATCCTTGTACGACGATGTTCGGGATGCCCAATCCTCTTCGCACCCTCTGAACGAGGTGATGCCCCATTTGCGACAGATGCCCAAATACGCTTCTGAATATTGATTTCTCGGAAAAATAATGGTCTCGATTTTGACCCCTATTTTTTCGGCTACCTTTATAGACGCTACCAAATCGGCTTCAAATGTCTCTATCGTTTGACCCGCCTCCAAGCAGTAATAATGTGAAAAGGTGTGCGTGCCGATTTCTTGACCCGGCACTTGCATTATTTTTTGGAGGACTGAGGGGGCGTAGTGGTACTTATCTTCTTGCTCACTGTTGCCAATGTTGGGAAATGTGGCGTAGGGATTTAGATTGGGGTCTGCGTATTGCGGTATGTCGGACGCTGGTATAAGGGCGCGTATTTCTTCTTTTGATTGACAAAATAAAAAACCAACCGTCGCCCATGTCACGTGAATACCGTATCGCTCAAACAAAGACAACATACCATCAATAGCCCAGCGCGTATTGTCGAGGTTTTCTTGATATTGTGCCACCGAATACAAATCAAATACGCCCCAGTGCAACTCAAAATCTAAGGAAACCACAAACTTACCTTTGCTCATATCCGTATGTATCTTATTGCTATTTTGTTTCTTAATGCTACTTTGGCTCTCTTATTATTTAATAAAAAAAATCAGTCTCCTCTGTGGTCTATCTTATTCTATGCCTCTCGCACAGACCCACTAAATACAAAACCACGCAAAAAATTAGGCATCTTGCATAAAAACAACACTACCCACGCAACACCCATAACCAACCACAGCCACGCCGATAAGATATTGGTCACATACTGGAACGCATACATCCGCTCCCCGCGTTTGTGGTTTACGTCCGTTCGTGTTATCAAATTTTGCGCTACTTTTTGTTCAAGCCACTGGCGTACGTGCGGTGGGTACATGGATACCAATGTATTGCTTTGTATTAGCTTTTCTACTGAGGGGTTGCCCTTAATTTTCTTGGGTTCTATATTGGAATCAAAAAAATGCCAGTCGGCATTGTAAAACGCACTGACCGCATAATGCCCCCCTACGCTTTCGGTTGTGCCTGACATATTGATGGTGGCGTAGCGTACTTTATACCGCTCAAGCATAGACTGAAATACCAAACCCTGTTGGCTACACGCTGCCATCGGATATTTCATAATATCGTCGGGAATGACGGGATGTTTGATGCCCCAAAACAGCGTTTTTGAACACAGATAAGCGACCCAATTATCCCGCATCGAATATTCAGAATAAGTGTGGTAAAAACGGCTTCTCAATATATCATCAATGGTATTGACAATTTTTGACGTGTCTGAAAGATTGTTCTTTAAACGTAATCTGACCTCTTTATCTAAGTCGTTGAGGCTCTGTATGTGCAGAAGACTTGGGTCATACGCCTCTTTAACGGTTATTTTTTCTTCAAAAGCAACGGGATTGGTGTTTATTTTTTGATAAAAAGAGGTTATGGTGATGGTTGCTAAGAAAAAGTAAAAAATTGTTTTATAACGGTTTTGTGTGT
>JAYVKQ010000259.1:0-2840 GCA_043768285.1 Saprospiraceae bacterium
ATCAACTATCAACTATCAACTATCAACTAAAAAGTCACTTCCCCATACATTCCAATCTTCAAATAGCCATCATTTTTTACTTTTATTTTGGTAGCATATACCAAATTGGCGCGTTCCTCTTTCGTCTGTATTGTCTTGGGTGTAAACTCGGCTTTATCCGAAATCCATATGATGACCCCCTCCCTATTTTTATAGGTTTCTTTGCCATTATCAATCGCAATTTTAACCGTTTGGTTAATTTTTATTTGCGCCAATTGGTCGCCCATTACATAGGCGCGTAGGGTCAAAGTGGATAAATCAGCTACCTTAAAAAGAGGTTTTCCTGCGGCGGTGACTTCGCCACTATTCGCGTATTTGGATAGTACAGTGCCGCTCATTGGCGTTATGATTTGTGTCTTCGAAACCATATCCGCCATTTGCTGACGGCGTTTTTCCAATGGTAGTTTTTCGCTCAAAATAGCGCGATTTTGTATAGAAACCATAGCGGATTGAGCCGAAATTTGCTTTTCTAAGACGGCAATTTGTCCCTCTGCGGCTTGTATTTGTTTTTTCAAAATATCCAATTGCCCCGTAATATCGTCCAATTGTTTGGGCGTGGCAGCTTCGGCTTTCACGAGTTTATCAAAGCGCATTTGCTCGCGTTCCAATATACTTTGTTGTTGGCGCAGCACGTTGATTTGATTGCGTTGCGCCTGTATTTGTTCCTGCAAAACTGAAATTTGAGGACCTGCATCATTTGACTTTTGGGTTAAAGCTGTCATACTCGCTTCCACTTGCTCTTTTTGGAGTTCAATACTGAGGGGGTCTATTTTGCCGATGATTTTTCCCTTCGTGAGTGTATCTCCCTCTGTAATATTGAGTTCCAATATCTTACCCGTTGCCTCGGCTGAGACAATGATTTCTTCGGCTTCAAAAGTGCCCGACGCGTCAAATTTTTTGGCTTCGGTTTTACAGGCTGTATAGGTTGTGAGTGCAATTAGGACGATTAGAAATGGATTGTATTTTTTCATTTATTATATCTTAAATAATTGATTGTCAATGTTTTAATATAGATGACTTGATTGAATTAGAACCCGTAAATTTATCAATAGGGGGCGATTTTAATCGCCCTGCGGATATGACCAATAATGCACATACGCCTTTTTGCCCCTATTCGGAATTGTAATAATTGAATGTTTTTGGTATTTAGGCATTGTTTTTACATTTCGCAGGGCGATTGAAATCGCCCTCTATTGATGGTTTTAGTGGTTAAAATCAATCGTCCTGCGAAATATCAAGTTTCTACATACGCCTAATTTTCATTCGTCACTGTTTTCAAATTCACCCTTGTCATCAATAATTGCAGTTCGTGTAACACCAAATTTTGCATAGCTTGGTTTTCTGCATTCAGTTCAGAAAGGTATTCACTTGCCGTCAAAACGCCATTTTCCAATTGTACACTGGCAGTGGCTTTTATTTTTTGGCGCAATGCCACTATCTGTCGGTCTTTTTCAATCAATTGCTGGTATTTGACCATATCTTCGCTTTGTTGTTGCATAGTCATTTTGGTATTCATCATAAATATATCGCGTTGAATATCAAGGCTTTGTTGATTGATTTTGAATACTTGGAGGTCGTTTTTGATGGTTTTGGCGTAGAGTTCGGATATATTCCACGTCATTTTTAGTCCCACTAAACCATATAGCGCAAATTCATTTTTTAGAAAATTAAACCCTGGTCTGCCATAGCCGCCTGTACCGAAAGCGAATAGGCGCGGATAACCTGTCAAAGATTTGACTTTAACCATTTGGTCAATTTGCTTTTTTTGCAAATCGAATAAAACAAGTTCGGGGCGATTGACTTTTAAGCCAATTGCCGTTTCATTATCTATAATTGGCTTTTCAAATTTTGTGCTTTCTGTGAATTCTTGATTGGTCAATATTGTCAAAACTTTAATGGCGGCACTTTTGGCAGATTTTAATTCAATAATGCGTTGATCCGCTTTCAAGTTTTCCGCTTCAAGGGCTTGTATCGTCATTTTTAGAGCCACACCATTATCTACTGCACCTTGTATTTTTTTAATCTTTCCC
Organism: Saprospiraceae bacterium; assembly: GCA_043768285.1. Classification (GTDB taxonomy): domain Bacteria; phylum Bacteroidota; class Bacteroidia; order Chitinophagales; family Saprospiraceae; genus JAAFJT01. Next base: position 2,070 of record JAYVKQ010000259.1, read on the forward strand.
CCTACATCTGTTTTTAATAAGTCAATCAATTTAACATTTTCTTCTACTTGTAATATGCTGAAATACAATTGATTAATACGTTCTTTTATCTTATATAATTCTACTTCTACTTTTTGATTTTCGACATCGGTGGCACTGTTTATGACACTTTTTTGCATATTGATAATACCACCGTCCCAGACAATTTGACGGGCATCAAAAGCCACTTTGTACTGGTCTTTACTGAGGGGGGTAACTTCCACGTTGGGCAAGCGCACTGGGAATTGCGTTACGTCCGATTGATAAGTTGCTTGCGCATTTAGGTCTATTTGCGGCAATAAATTTTTTTCTAAAGTATTGATATTCAAAGCATTTGTTTCTTTTATCAATGCTTTTTGCTTCGATAAGGGAAAATATGATTGCGCCCACCCGTAACAATCGGATAGAGTAACGGTTTGGGCGTTCAAACGTCCGTAGAATAATAGTAGGAGGCAAATTATTTTTTTCATAAATGAATTTTTGAAATAGTATTTAACCGTATGCGCCAAATTTATTGGAGGTGTAGATAATATTCGTTGAAAATGGTGAATTGTAGTGTCGAATTTATTCGACACATTGCGCGGTATCGAATAAATTCGACACTACAATTCGCTTTTTTCAATGAATTATTTATACCAACTTGCACCAGTCACCAAATAAATTTGGCGAGTATGGATTTTAACCAAATAGTTAAGGTTTGATAGCGGCTAAAATAAATTGGATAACTTCTTTTTTGCGCTGTTCTAAAATCAA
>JAYVKQ010000260.1:0-5753 GCA_043768285.1 Saprospiraceae bacterium
CCACAATTTATGAGCACCTTTTACATCATTAGCATCACAGAAATCGGTAATTGTTAGAACAGTTTCTTCTGTGATGGGCGATTTAGAAATACGGTATTCGAGATATTCGTTGGGTGCAGGTGCATCATCCCACTCGAACCGAAGGAGTTCATCTTCCCAGTCTTCAATCAAGTGGGCAGTTTGCTCATCGCCGTCCCAGTTGAAACTATACAAGTTACCACTTACATCCACCTCATCGCAAAACCAGCGCACTAAGCAAGCGGGAGTAGTAAGAAATTGATAGACAATCGTAGGTGAAGCCCGAAAAAGATATTCTACCTTAAAAATGGTCCGTTTAGCAGCCATATATTTTATAATGATGTTGTAAATAAAATGTCAGATATTTTTCTCAAAATATAATTTGCTTATTAGGAGCAAACGATGTACTAAAGAGAAAACTATCAAATAACACGTTACTGAGGTATAAAGGAATATAGGTCAAAGTGCAGAAATAGATGCTTAATATTTAACTTGCAATATACTGACAATCAATTATTTACAAATAAAATAAGCAATATATATAACTGTTTATTTACCTACTAAAAAAAATAATATTTTATCAAAAAAATTATAACATAAAATATTAAGCCGAAATAAAACATTATTTGATGATACTGCCAAATATTTATACTTTTTTTTCTGTTTTTTTTTCAAAAAAGAAATTATATATGGATATATAAATAAATGAAACTCAATTAGCAAATAAAATTTTGTGACCAATTCTTAAAAATAATGTCTTATCAAAGAAGAAAAAAAATTGACAAACCGATAATAAACACTTACTTTTGCACTCATCTTCAATTTTAGCTAAATACTTATATCCTATTAAACCATTTCCCTTTCTAAAATCACTTTTGAAAGCAAGCATACACTTTGACTAACTCATAAAATATAAATAAAAGAATCATTCCTAAGGCATGAGACAGCTCAAAATCACCAAGTCGATTACCAATCGCGAGAGCCAATCGCTCGAAAAATATTTGCAAGAAATTGGTAAAGTCGATCTACTAACACCTGAAGAAGAAGTTGAACTCGCTAAGCGAATCAAACAAGGCGACCAAATCGCTCTTGAAAAATTGACCAAAGCGAACCTTCGTTTCGTCGTTTCTGTTGCCAAGCAATATCAAAATCAAGGTCTTTCTCTTTCCGACCTTATTAACGAGGGCAATCTCGGTTTGATAAAAGCTGCACAACGCTTTGATGAAACGCGCGGTTTTAAGTTCATTTCTTATGCAGTGTGGTGGATTCGTCAATCTATTCTGCAAGCTTTGGCTGAACAAAGTCGTATTGTTCGCCTACCACTTAATAAAGTGGGTTCTTTGAATAAAATCAATAAAGCCTTCTCGGAACTCGAACAAGAGTATGAGCGTGAACCTACGCCCGATGAATTGGCTCTATTGCTCGAAATCACAACCGATGAAGTCGAAACGACTTTGGGCGTTGCTGCAAGACACGTCTCAATGGACGCGCCTTTCGTTGATGGTGAAGACAATTCACTCTTAGATGTTTTGGAAAACAGCACTACACCTGGTACGGACACGGCTCTGGAGTATGTAGAGTCGCTTCGCCGCGAAATTGAACGCTCGTTATCCACCCTCACTGAACGCCAAAGCGATGTTATTCGTTTATATTTCGGTATCAGTGTAGAACATCCGATGAGCCTTGAAGATATTGGTGATAAATTTGGCTTGACCCGCGAGCGCGTGCGTCAAATCAAAGATAAAGCTATCAATAAACTCAGAGGTACTAACAAAAGCAAATTATTGAAGCATTATTTAGGTGCTTAATTGATATATGTTACGATAAAACCCCATAGTGCATTGCGCTATGGGGTTTTTGTTATTGCAAATATCCAAACTGTTTCAAAACCCTTTCATCATCACGCCAATTGTCGCGCACTTTTACCGATAATTCTAAAAAAACCTTGGCGTTTAAAAAGATTTCTAAATCCTTTCTGGCATCTGTGCCTAATTTTTTAATAGACGTACCATTTTTGCCAATCAATATCACTTTTTGGTTTTCTCTGGACACATATATAGTGGCACTGATACGCGCCAACTCTTCCCCCGAATTGGTTTGCGTTTCTTTGAAACCATCAATCACAACTTCGCAGGAGTAAGGTATTTCTTCCCGATAGTTGAGCAATATCTTTTCTCTAATGATTTCAGTAGTAAAAAATCGCTCTGGTCTATCCGTCAATTGGTCTTTAGGATAATAAGCAGGTCCCTCTTGTAGGTATTTTTGGATGCCAGCGAGGACCCCCTCAGTATTTTGATGCTTCAAAGCCGCTATTTCAAATATTTCGTTGACCGTAATATGCTTTAATAATTCTTCTTTATACGCTTCTAATATCAAAGGATGTACTATGTCTATCTTATTGATAATCAAAAACTTGGGACATTCTACTTTTTTCAATTTTGCAAAAATAGGATCATCAGCAGCATACTTTTCGTAAGGTTCAGTGACGAATAAAACGATGTCTGCATCGTCAAAACTGCCTTCCACGAAGTTGTTCATCGCACGTTGCATTTTGTAGGCAGGGTTCTTTATGATACCGGGCGTATCACTAAAAACGATTTGAAAATCCTCACCACTCAATATGCCGATGATACGGTGGCGGGTCGTTTGCGGTTTACTCGTAATGATACTCATACGCTCACCGACGAGTGCGTTCATGAGGGTAGATTTGCCCACATTCGGACGACCTACTATATTGACAAAACCAGATTTGTGCATAATTTTTTAAATGGAAAATTTACAATGGACAATGGACAATGGACAATTGACAATTGAAAAATCAGTAATCATTCATTTTTTTCAAAGCCATATTGCTTTAGCACATCCTCTGGCACACCCTCCCAATTATTGGGTCTGTTGCCGACATAACCCAAATCTTTAAAGCCCATTTCGGTGGTATAAAAGCCTGTCATCACCATATTGCGCATTAGGCTGAAAAAGGCAATACCTTGCGTAAATTCGGGGTTTTTTCTTTCTGAATATGCTATATCCTCTACAATTTCAATTTGTTGTGCATACGAAATTTCTATAAAGCGTTTTGAAAAACGTTTCCGCGATTGGTTATCAAGCCACATCAAGCCGCCGCGCACTGCCGTTTGATTGGCAGGCTGGTCTTTCATCATAAACTCAATGAATGCGGGAACACCTGCCTGGCTGGCACTGCCTGATATACCATCAGAAGGTAGAATAATATCGCTCAAAACCGTCACAGTTTTCAGCTCGTGTGGAGTAAAAAACGTATCTGTCTTTAGCTTGGCATCGCGTACAGCTTCGGCTTTTGTACGCCCGTTGGGTACTTTGATTTTATCTTTATCACCATCAGTTGATACTGAGGGGGTATCTGATTTTGGCATCACTAAGCCGAAGCTACCCAATGCCATACTTTTGAGCGTGTCACGTCTTTTCATGGTTCATTATTTTATTATAAATCTTCATTCATCATACCTTTATAAATATTTTTTTTCTTCTTTTTATCTCTTTGATACTGAGGGGATGTATTTTGATAATCAATACCATCTAAATAGCCGTTCGCTTCTGACAAATGTCGCATATAATAGTATGTCTCAACTTGCGCCCGAATGGATATATCCTTATTATTACGCTTGTAAGGATTGTCTTGCACAGCGTTTATTATCCGCGCTTTGGTATTGTCATTCAATTGAATATCTATAATCTCTTTTACTAATTTCTTTACATCGTCTGCAAATATGGGAAAAGCGACCTCAACCCTGTTACTCAAATTGCGGGTCATAAAGTCTGCCGAAGATAGGTAAATTTCTTCATTTCCATTATTATTAAAAATAAAAACGCGAGTATGTTCTAAAAATCTATCAATAATACTGATGATAGAAATATTTTCGCTCATACCTTTTACCCCTGCTCTCAAACCACACAAACCGCGTACGATTATCTGAATTTTCACGCCCGCCTGCGATGCTTCATATAGTTTTGCCATCATTGCATGGTCTTCCAAACTATTCATTTTTAATAACATAGATGCTGGCAAACCCGCTTGAGCATTGGTTATTTCGCGGTCAATTTTAGCTACCAACTCAGTTCTCAAATTAAATTGACCAACCAACAAATGGTCAAAGTTTTCAATACATTCGTCTCGATTGGTTGTTTCTAAATATTTGAAAATTGAATTCACTTCGTTGGTCAAACGGGTATCAACGGTAAAAATACCCATATCGGTATAAATACGAGCCGTATCTTCATTAAAATTACCTGTACCAAGATAGGCATAATGGTTGATTCCCTTACCTTCTTTGCGGGTAACGACTGCCAATTTTGCATGGACTTTGATACCCGGCATCGAATAATAGACCGAAACGCCCGCTTTTTGCAGTGTTTCACCCCATTTCAAATTAGCTTCTTCATCAAAACGTGCTTTCACTTCTATAAATACACTGACTTGCTTACCGGCTTTCACAGCTGCAATCAAGGCTTGCATGATACGGCTTCTTTTGGCGACCCGATATTGCACAATTTTGATATGCGTTACGGAGGGGTCTTGCGCCGCCTTTTCAAAAAACTGCAACACACTTTCATAGCTTTGATATGGCACATGAATAAAATGATCACGCTCTTTGATAGCCTCAAATAAATCCTCAGCGCGTTCTAAAGGCGCATAGGGCAAGGCAGGCAAGGGTTTGTTTTTTAAAATATGTAAGCCAAAATCAGGAAATTTGAAAAAGTCGAAATTGTTATGATACCGACCTTCGGGCAATACATCAAGGCTTTCGAGGTCAAACATTTCCTTCATATATGCCAACATTTTGCGCGGCATTGTGCGGTCATATACGAAGCGCGAAGCGGGTCCAATATTGCGTTTTTGAAGGCTATCTCTTACTTTTTGGATTAAATTGCCCGAATATTCGTCATCAATATAGAGTTCTGCATCGCGGGTCAATTTGATAGAATAGGTATCTTGAACCTCATAACCAGGGAACAGCCAGGAGACCGTAGCGCGTACAATATCATCCAACAATATCAATTCATGCCGACCATTTTCAGAGGGTAATTCGATAAAACGCGGCAAATAATCGGATGGTAGTTTAACTATAGCATATTCTGTATCGCTGGTATAACTTTTTTTAGACACCAATTCAATCGCTAAATAGAGCGCCGCATTGTTCAAGAAAACGCGAATTTTTTCCTTCATCAACAACACTGGTTGCACGAATGGCAATAGGTTTTCTCTGAAATACGTCTCTACAAATTGCTTTTGGGTCTTGTTCAAATCCAAACGACGGAGTATATATATATTGTGTTCACGCAGTTCTGGTATGATTTCATCAAGAAAAATACGGCTAAATTCCTCTTGCTGCCTATTGACAATTTTATGCACTTGGGTCAATATTGCTTTAGGATCGTAGTCGAGTTCTTTCTTCGTTTTTTTGCTAATGCGTAGCAAATTGCGGTGTTGAGCAACCCGCACGCGGAAAAATTCATCAAGATTGGAGGAGTAAATAGCCAAAAATTTGAGCCTTTCGAGCAAGGGCACTGAGGGGTCTTTTGCCTCTTGCAAAACGCGATAATTGAATGATAACCAACTAATATCTCGATGAATATATTGTTCTTTTTCTGAGTTCATGCTGAATTCTACATTAATTTAGAAGCTATAAGTTTGCAGGGTGTTACATCGTTATATGCGTTAAAAATAACGCATACAAACATAGGGTAAAAGTAAGAAG
>JAYVKQ010000261.1:0-2856 GCA_043768285.1 Saprospiraceae bacterium
CAAAAATATCTATATTGCCTGTTGGCTTTTTAAAATCGCAATTTTGTATGGCATTACCTACCGTCACTGTATCGGTTAGGGTATATCTACCGCCTTGTGCAGCAGACGCTCTTACTGTTATGAAGTAATTGGTCGTATCGCAAGTACCATTGTTATTGCACACCTCAACGCAAGCATTATTAGTACCTACAACTAAACCACGATAATTGATACAACCACCCGCGCTATCCAATTGGAAAATAACATTGGTGCCAGATGCTCCCGTACAAATATTGGTGAAAGACTTTAATGCCCCGATTGGTTTTGTAATTGAGCAATTAGATTTCAATTGACCAACCGTAATAGTATCCAAAATTACTTTTGAACTACCGCGTACTACGGCATTAATGCCTGTAATGAAAAAATGCGTTGTATCACATTCTTGTACTGGCGCATTATTACACACGCGAATACAAGCCGTGTCAGCACCAACGCCCGTAGCCGTGTAAGTGATGCAGCGCGTAGTTGTATCTAAAGCAAATGTAATAGAGCTGCCAGAGCGCGTAGGGCAATAGTTTTCAAAAACGCTGATAGTACCCACAGGGATACGAATATCGCATTTTTGACGGCTTTGACCCACTAATAGCGTGTCATTGAAAATATAGAAACGACCAGTATTGACTTCCGCCGTGGTATATAAATAGGTAGTATCGCAAATGCCATATTGGTCGCATACGCGCATACACGCTGTATCCGAACCCACTGCCAAACCCGTCATATCCACACAAAAGTTGAATAACGGGTTGAAATTCACCTTAGTATAGGGCTTAGAGCAGAAATTTGTAAAAGTTGCAGACTGAGGCGTGCCTAATAGCTGCGAAAAATCCATGCAATGCGAACGCGTAGTGCCTATATATTGTGTCTGAGAAATCGTATTGGGTTGTACACAAGCCGCACCCAAAGTGATAGTATCTCTTTCGCCACTGGCAATGCGCTCGACGACGAATTTGTGAATGCCTACTGGCACTTTGAATTTTAACCCTCTCAACGCTAAAGCATCGTTATAGCCGATACTTGAAGTTGCGCCAAGTACCCCACCTCTTATACTTTGTGTACTATAGGTGTTACTCGAAGTAGGAAAACCAAATATAGCCAACCCCACCGTATCAGCTTGCCAATCGCCTGCAGGATCCCATACGCGCATAGAATCGCGCAATTGGAGTAAATTAGCGAAAGATGCTATTTGATATTGCTGACCATTAATAAACCATGAAATCAGTTGAAATGGACCTGTCTCACCTCGGTCATATATCTGATTGTACGAGTAAATATGTAAAGTTACTTCTTTACATGCCTCAAACGAAGTACTAAATGGCGCACCATTGAGGAATAAACGATATTTGTCAAGGCTATCGTACTGCACGCTATCAACGCAAACGGTAATACCGCCCGTGCAATCAGAACTTTGTGTAAAAACAGAGTCTTGGCGAATGAAATTGGTTTGGGCAGAAGCCACCCATCCAAAGAATAGTAAAATGCTGAGTAGTAAAAGTTGTTTCATGTATTCAAAATATTTTGACACTTAGGAGCTTCCCATTGGGATAGTTGTGGGTAAAGCACGGTTAATTTACGTTCGTAGAGATTATTTTCACTGTTTGAGAATACTAAATTAAGGGAAAAATCATGCCAATCAAAGCGGTGGTATAAAGATTTGTCTTTAATTATAAATACTCTACATTTATAGTGTTCTGAAAATCACCACAATAGTCTTTACATAATTTCTTTACTTATAAATTATTATAATATATGTATTTGATAGAAAAAGCTAATTTTTATTCAAAAAGTGCCTAAAAATACTGAGGGGGTATCGCGTTTGGAAATTTCAATAAAGTATTATACATTTGTATAAACAAAACAAACGATTAGGAAAAACGTCACTATGAAAATTGCCAACCCAAATAAAGCGGTTAAAAATGGTAGCACATTCAAAATTAGAAAAGCAATTGGATGTATTCAATCAAAAAAAATACATCACTAATGATAAACGCATATTAGATTTTACGGGCGACACAAGCGACCCATTAGTAGCGCGTATGGTCAATAGATTAAATCAAGCATTACTCGATGAAGAAATGTTAAGGGTCATGCGTGCAGAAGAGGAAGTAGAAAATGCTTTTTATAAAAAGGTAATGGAAATACAGAAACTACAAGAGAAATTTGAAGAAGAACGGCAAGCGAAAGAACGGTTTGCACTCGAAAACGATGCGTTGAAACTACAACTTGAAGCCTTAAAAAAGCAATTAGAACAAAAAAAATGATGTACAAACGCTTTTTGATAATACCCCTCAGTATTTTAGGGCATTTTGGGCTATCTGCACAAACAGCATGTCGCAACGATATTGGTTTATATATCACCCAACATAAGCCTTTGACTATATACGAAAAAAAGCGTGATACTACTGTGTCCGTGCTGAATATACCAATACCGAGTTTTTCTACAAAAAATAGTAACACGCCTCAAGTTATTACCCCCTCAGTATCCGTCATGTTTTCTGCCAATAGTTTACCTTTTTTCTGTAAAATAGAGCACACGATGGCAAAAGGGCAAAAGCTCCCCTTGAAATTCCGTTTGGGTTCGGTGGATTATGTGGATGAGATTGAGGGGAAACGCATTAAGCCGAAATAACGTATCCTCCCGACCTGTCCCGATGGCATTGGGAGTATTTCAATCTAAATTAACGTGCGTTCGGGGGGGCTTGGAGAATACTGAAATGTCGTAGCTACGCTACTTTGGGATACTTTCTGTTTTAATTTTCTACCGAAATGTCATGGCTACGCCACTTTAAGTTATAAAGTTCTTGCTTAAAAGTGGCGTAG
>JAYVKQ010000262.1:0-3080 GCA_043768285.1 Saprospiraceae bacterium
GAAAAAAAATTAAAATTCAGTTTACTAAACCTCCGCACTAACTAAGAAATTTAGCTTAAGTTGACGACATTAACTTCAAAAGTATCCAATACGTTAGACCCCTCAGTATTTTGACCACAAAAACACTCACAGAACTTAGATTTTAATAAACAACTTCTTTCGATACATCCAATACAAAATCAACCACTCAAAAAACAAGACTAAAAAACCATGCACAAAAGGCGCGTAGGCTGCACCAAACAGTGCAGCATAATTTTTCCCAAAATGAGTAAACAAGCTGGAACTGATAAAACTATCCACCGTATGAGCAATCACATAAGCGGCAATCGAATTTGTACCAATAACTGTTAAGATATAGTACCACTTTTGTGTTTTCAGTATATCAATTGTCCAATAAAAAGACGCCAGTAGTAGAAAACACCAGCCGCCACTGAACAGCGTCCAAGTGGGTGTCCATATGCGTTTCACATTCGGGCATATACCCGCGTAGTGCAAAAGCGTACCGATAGCCAAAAGAGATATACCCCATATGCCGAAAGTTTTGATTTTTGCTAAGGGCAGGCTATCATTTTTCAAAAATTTCCCCGCTATCAAGCCTAATATCATCGTGCCGAGCGTGGGTATAAAACTCAAAGTAACATATCCACCACCATTGTATAAAAACGGTTTTTCTCTTGGAAAAAGGTTTAAAAACCAACGGTCAAATGCCCAAGCAAGATTGGTGTTTTTATTCCAATGGGCAGCAAAACCCGTTGCATTGTGCCCCCAATCTTGCGGCAATCCCGTTTGGCTATAATCAAAAGAGGCATCGGGCAAGGGATATAGAGCGAAGGCAGTAAAATAGCCTATCAAAATAACCGCTAAGGCTATAAAAATGGTTTTTAAAGAGCGAAAACCCAATAAAAATAAGAAAAAATAGCCCAAACCAATTTGTGTCAAGGTATCTTCAAACGTAAAATTGGTTTGCTGACGGTGCATCGAGCGTAGGAAAATGCCCAAAGCAATCAATATCAGAGAACGGCGTAGGGCGTGAAAAATCATCGTATTTTGCGACTGCCCTTGCGTTATGCGGCTTGCCATCGAAAACGGCAATGCTACACCCACGAGAAACGAAAAAGAAGGTTGTATTAAATCGTGCAATGCCCAACCCGTCCACGCCACATGGTCTTGGTGATAGGCGATAAACTGCCAAAAGACACTATTGGGCAGGTTTTTGGCGACTTTGCCAAAGTTCAATACTTCGCCCATCATTAGTAGCATCACGAAGCCACGATAGGCATCAACGGAGATTAAGCGTGCGGTAGGTGTTTGGTTTTCCATTTGTCTTTGTTTTTTGACAAATATAGTCGTTTTTGGATACCTCCTCTGTATTTTTAGGAACGACGAAACAAAAAACCGCATTATCAAGCTGATTACATTTACAATTAAACCTTAACGCCTAAATCCTGCAACGCTATTTTCAATTGTTCAGGCGATTGAAAATGAATGCCCTTGATACCTAAATTTTCTGCACCTTTAATATTCGCCAAACTATCATCAATAAAAACGGCTGTGTTTGCGCCAATTTCGTAGCGATTGAGTATGGTTTCGTAGATTTTGGCAAATGGTTTGCGCGTTTTTTCATCGCCACTCACCACAATGCCTTCAAACCAATGTAGAAAATCATACATTTTCAAAGCCGTTGGAAATGTTTCGCCCGACCAATTGGTGAGCGCGTACACGCGATAATTGGGGTCATCAATCAACCCCCTCAGTATTTTTACCGTCTCATCAATAGGTCCACCCAGCATTTCGACCCAACGCCCATAAAAGGCACGTATTTCGGATTCCCATTCTGGAAACTCTGAAACCTTAGTCTCCGTAGCTTCATGGAGCGTACGCCCCGCATCTTGTTCAATATTCCAATCGTGGGTACACACATTATCAAAAAAATATTGGCGTTTCTTTTTGTTGGGTATCACTTGCTTAAACACATATTCGGGGTTCCAATCTATAAGAACGCCCCCTAAATCGAAGATGATGGTTTTGATGTTAGACATATACAATGGTTGATAATTTTTACAATAAAGAATTATACAGATATTTCTCTAAAAATAAAGAAATATCTGTATAATTCTGTGTTAGTCTTTATTTTAACCTAAAAATGCTTGATAAACAAACGCGCCAGCTATGCCACCCAAGATAGGCCCGACAACAGGAATCCAGGCATATCCCCAATCAGAACTACCTTTTTTGGGAATGGGTAGAAAAGCATGGGCGATGCGCGGACCCAAATCACGCGCGGGATTGATGGCGTATCCGGTCGTGCCACCCAATGCCATACCAATTACAAAAACCAATGAACCCACTGCAAAAGCACCCATCCCATTGGTTAATTTATTCGCCCCAATCGCCATAATGCCGAACATTAAAACAAAAGTGCCAATAAACTCACTTACAAAATTGCTTGTCGTATCTCTAATAGCAGGAGCCGTTGCGAATGCCGCTAATTTGGTATCTGCATCTTCGGTTTTTGCCCAATGCGGCAAAAAATGGAGATATACCAAACATGCGCCGAGTATTGCGCCGAGCATTTGGGCAGCTATATATAAGGGTACATCAGCCCACGCAAAGCCGTCGGTTGCTGCCAAAGCCAGCGTTACGGCGGGATTTAGATGTGCGCCACTGATATTGCCAGATATAAATATGCCCATCGTTACTGCCAACGCCCATGCTGTTGTGATGACTAACCAACCCGCGTTTTCAGATTTAGTGCCTTTCAGAACCACCCCCGCTACTACCCCATTGCCGAGTAGAATAAGTATCGCCGTGCCGAATAGTTCTGCCATAAATTTTTCCATAATTACAGTTGTTTAAAGTTAGTTAATTGCAAAATATACAGATTAATAAAGAGAATTAGATTTACTTATATTTTATTTTTTTTTAATTTTAAAAAATTAAGTAAAAATAAGAATAAATAAAGAATAATTTGCAATTCATCTAATTTTTTCTCTAATCCTTCAGATAGGTTGTCTATTTCGTGCCCAACAATGCTGCTGATATTTGGACTTATATGCGTTTAGTAAGGCTTTTAAAAAGCA
>JAYVKQ010000263.1:0-5155 GCA_043768285.1 Saprospiraceae bacterium
CATTTTTCAAGCCCAATTCAGTACGCATCGTCGCTTTCATATGCGCATCTGCTTTGAATAAATCGGTATTAACGCCCAATGTTGTAATCTTTACTTTATGTTTTTGGACACCATATATAGTTGTAGCCACAACACCAGCATCAATCGTAACAGCAAAGCATTTTTCTGTAAACCATGATATAAAACGACCTGGCAAAGTGTGTATCAAAAAACGAAATATATCGTGCCGTACCCCCTCAGTATTGTTCTCCTTTTTGGACACTTCAAAGCCCAAATAGGATGTATGATTGGCAGTAAACAACTTAAAGGGCGTAAATATTTTAGCAAAAACCAAGCGCAAAACGTTTATATCCGAGTGGGTAAAAGCATGGACGACATCAGGTTTGAGTGCTCGAATTGTAGCATTTAAACCTTTGATAAGTATTTGTTTTTTAATCAATTGCATCGGCAAACGGTGTATTTTTACACCGTTGATTTCTTTCATACCTTCGGGCATTATGGCGGGTCCTAAAAATTTTCCATAAGAGGCTTCATAATAGGGCTGGTTAAAATAGACCTGCGCCACTGTCGTTACTATATGCACATCGTGCCCCAATTTGGCTAAGGCTTCGGGTAGGCAATTTTCGGCGTACCCCATATTTTCGGAATACCAATGCGATATAAAAACAATTTTCATAAAAAGTCTTTAAATAAAAATAATTTTGCGGCTCGTTGGATTTAAGGTTACACAGAGTTAATCAGAGTAGGCACAGAGGTTCACGGAGTTTTTTTTAAATTTTCTCTGTGAAACTCTGTTCCTACTCTGATTAACTCTGTGTAACCTCCTTTCAGCCTCCCGCAAAATTAGCATAAAAATAATATTAACCTTGCATCTTGTTTTGCGTTATACCGATATATAAAAAAATAAACCGATGTTAGATAAAAAAAGAGTTTTAGTATTAGCACCCCATACCGATGATGGGGAATTTGGTTGCGGCGCGTCTATCAACAAATTAATTGAAAACGGCTCGGAAGTCTATTATGTCGCCTTTTCAGCCTGCGAACAATCTGTTTTGCCGCAATTCCCTAAGGATATATTGATAACCGAAGTGAAAGCGGCTACTCAAGTATTGGGCATCAAACCTGATAATTTAATCCTTTTCAAATATGATGTGCGCACTTTTGGCTACCACCGTCAATCCATTTTGGACGATATTATTCGTTTAAAAACGGATATAAAACCTGATTTGGTATTCACGCCATCTGTAAACGATATTCATCAAGACCATTCGACTATATCCAACGAAGCGGTACGTGCGTTCAAGTTTACGTCCATTTTGTGCTATGAGTTGCCGTGGAATAATTTTAATTTTGCCACCACGTGCTTTTCAAAATTGGACGAAAACCATGTGGTGTCTAAAATAAATGCTTTGAAAGAATACCAATCACAAGCCCATCGCCCATATGCTGACGAAGATTTTATTCGCTCATTGGCGCGGACACGCGGGGTGCAAATAGGAACGCGCTATGCCGAGGTTTTTGAGGTGGTGCGTTGGATTTCTTGATTTTAAGCTAATATTGAATTATGAAACATTAGCGTTCAAAAGATTTTGTTTCAAAAATAATATATTGATTTTCAATGACTTACAATACTTCTCGACAAAGGTTTAGTAAACTGAAAATTATTTTTTTTCAAAAAAAAATAATTTTCAGTTTACTAAACCTACGCACGAAACGCTTTTATGCTATTTACCAAAACCCTTTGAACACTAATGATTATGAATGATAAATGATGAATAATTTAAGAATGGTTACATTTTAGATAGATATTCATCATTTATCATTCATAACTTATCATTCACAAAATTTTACTATGCAACAAATACTCTACAATATCTACCACAAATATTGGAAAAAATGGGGTTGTTTTGGCGACTATCCCGATTGGGCTTCGGCGGCGGCAGAGTGCAGTGGCTATGATGCACAAGCAATATTTGAAAAAGTAAGACAAGCTACCCTACAAGTCAAAAATGGAGAAGCTGCCTATGAGCGCGACAGCGTTTTATTTTATGAAGCAAAAATTCAAAAACACTTAATTGATAAGCTCGAATTTGTTAAAAATACTGAGGGGGGGGTACGAGTTTTGGATTTTGGTGGGGCATTAGGTAGTACCTATTTCCAACATCAAAAATTATTAAAAGAGGTACCCAATTTGATATGGTGTGTCATTGAGCAACCACATTTTGTAGAATGTGGCAAAAAAGAATTTGAAGATGAAATATTGAAATTTGAACCCACTATTGAGGCAGCAATTGCCAAATACCAGCCCAATTTTGTCCTTTTTTCAAGCGTTTTGCAATATTTAGAACATCCTTATGCCGTTTTAAAAACAGTTTTCGATGCTAATATGCCCTACGTTTATATTGATAGAACGCCCTTTTTACCGCAAAAAGAAGATAGAATAGTGCAGCAAATCACGCACCCGAAAGTATATGAAGCCTCTTATCCCTGTTGGTTATTTAGCAAAGAAAAAATGGTGAATTACCTTTGTTTGCGTGGCAATAATGCCGTTGATAATCATCTAAATTCTGATTTGAATAATATTCGAGATTGCAAGTATGAAGGCTTCTTCATAAATTGACAATTTATAATCATTAGCGTTCAAAAGATTTTGTTTTAAAAGTAATGTATTGATTTTCAATAATTTACAATGCTTCTCGACAAAGGTTTAGTAAACTGAAAATTATTTTTTTTGAAAAAAATAATTTTCAGTTTACTAAACCTACGCACGAAACGTTTTTATGTTATTCACCAAAATCCTTTGAACACTAATGATTTATAATGGATAATGGATAATGGATAATATGTTGAATATCAAATAATTATCAACTATCAAATATCAATTATACATTCTCAATTATACATTCTCAATTATACATTAAAAATATATGTCGCTAATATCAATTATCAAAAAACAGACCTTCAATCCAGATATATTGGGTGTGTTTATCAATCCTTTTTTCTTTGCGCGGCGTGCATTGTATCAAAGCGTGGTGGCTACGGCGCACCATATCAAAGGCGATATAATTGATATTGGTTGTGGACAAAAGCCGTATAAACACCTATTTGCACATAAAAAATATATCGGTATTGAAGTAGAACAAGAGGGACACGACCACGCCAACGAAGATGTTGATGTATTTTATGACGGCAAACGCATACCTTTTGACGACAATACATTTGATAGTGCCATCACAAGCCAAGTCCTTGAACACGTTTTTGAACCCGATGCTTTTTTGAAAGAAATTCACCGCGTTTTGAAACCAGATGGGCATTTGTTGCTCACCGTGCCTTTCGTGTGGGACGAGCATGAACAGCCTTATGATTATGCGCGATATAGTTCTTTTGGCTTAAAATATTTGTTAGAAAAAAATGATTTTCAAATCGTTACACATATAAAAAATTTGCATGACACGCGAGTCATTTTTCAATTAATCAATGCTTATATCTATAAAATCACTGTTGGTTTACGCATTAATAAGTATGCAAGTATATTGGTCAGTTTTATTTTTAATGCTTGGATAAATGTGTTGGGTATCGTGTTAGGGTTTATTTTACCTAATAATAAGGACTTATATTTGGATAATGTTGTGGTTGTGAAAAAAGTATAACGAAATATCTCAAAAATACTGAGGGGGTAACTCCTCGAAAGAATATTAAAATTTTTCATTAAACAGTTATTATTACAGCCACTAATTGCACTAATTTTCACTAATTTTATATTAAAAAAATGCAATATAATTAGTGAAAATTAGTGCAATTAGTGGCTGTAATAATTTTTAATAAAGAAAAAAAAATGGCAAAAAGCAAATACAAAATCCACACCCTCGATTTAGGGTTTTTGGGGCATACAGATACCATCGCCGCTTTCTTAATTGAAGCTGGTAAAGATATAATGTTGATTGAAACGGGACCCCATTCAACCTATCCTATTTTAAAAAAAGCGATTGAAAAATTGGGTTTCTCTATCACCCAAATCAACCACGTTTTTTTGAGCCATATCCATTTCGACCATGCGGGTGCGGCGTGGTGTTTTGCTCCTCATGCTACCATATACGTGCATCCAATGGGCAAAAAACACTTGGTTGACCCAACTAAACTCTATAATTCTGCCAAATTGATATACAAAGAGCGCATGGACGAACTCTGGGGCGATATGCAAGGGATACCTGCCGAAAAAATTCACGCTACTACGCATGGTGAAAAAATTGATGTCGGCACTATCGCTTTAACGGCTTGGCATACGCCAGGTCATGCCGTCCATCATATCGCTTGGCAATTGGAAAATGAATTATTTACAGGCGACGTTGCAGGTGTGAAAATTGGTGAAGGTATCGTTGTACCGCCCTGTCCACCACCTGATATTAATATCGAAGATTGGCGTGCTTCTCTACAATTAATTAGAGATTTGAAGGTAAAAACCCTTCATTTGACCCATTTTGGCAAAATTACAACACCGAAAAAGCATCTTGATGCGCTCGAAAAACGCCTCGTCAGATGGGCAAATTGGATGAAACTGCGCTATGATAAAGGTCTTACTCCAGAAGCCGTGACCCCTCAGTATCAAGCCTTTACAAAGAAAGAATTAGCAAGATATGGCATTGTAGGCGCAAAATATGACCAATACGAAGCCGCAAATCCTGCGTGGATGAGTGTGGCGGGGTTGATGCGATATTGGCATAAAAAATCACAAAATTAACGGTTTTATATGTGCTTGTAATTCTGGAAAAAACACCTTAAACTCCGCATCAAACTCCTCCATAAATTGCGCCAAATGATGCGCTGCGTTGCCAAAATTACCAGGGAAAGCCGCATTTTTTTCAATCCTCAAAAAGGTCTGATGCAAGCCTTCTATATGCGTGTAGGACATCAACCAATTGTTTTTTATCATATGGGGCAAGCGTTTTTGCAAAGTGGCTGGCAACTCCAACTGTCTCTTTTTCAATATTTTATACATATTATTTACAAAATCTTGTAAAAACACTGATGGCACATCCCGAGATAGTCGGATGGGGGTAATGAGTTGTTCCCAATTTTTCGCCAATAGAAAATCGTAGTAAATATCCACTATTACAGGCGCGTATTTGTGGTGAAACGGGTGCAGTCGCTTGGTGCT
>JAYVKQ010000264.1:0-8715 GCA_043768285.1 Saprospiraceae bacterium
GTTTATTGCGACTTGTGTGGCATCGGTGATACCTATTTTAGGTTCGATGTTGGTTTATATTCCCCTCTCAATTATGCTCATAGCGCAAGGGCAAACCACTTCGGGCATATTCTTATTACTTTTCGGGCTTTTAATAGTGGGTTCAGTAGATAATCTATTTCGTTTTATGCTCCAAAAACAGATTGGCAATACGCATCCTTTAATAACCATATTCGGTGTTATCATCGGTCTGAACCTATTTGGTTTCATTGGTTTGGTATTTGGACCAATTTTGATTTCCTTGTTTTTGCTGTTGGTGCAGATATATGTTAAAGAGTTTAGGGCGCATGAGGAGGAATAGGGGAGACCCCCTCAGTATTTTTTATTTGTGATATAAACCAGAAATGCCATGAGAGTTGTTTTAGACACCAACGTACTATGGATTTCTATACCTCGCCATTCACCTTCTCATTGGCTTATTGAAGATTTGAGAAAAAAAACGCTTCACTTTGTGCGTCACAACTGATATTTTAGAAGAGTATGAAGAGATAATTGAACGTTTTTTAGGTTCAGAAACGGCTCAAAATTTCATGGAATTTTGAGGCATATTGCCTAATATTGAAGAAATTACACGACATATACGGTGGCAACTTATTGTTGATGACCCTGATGACGATAAATTTGCAGATTGCTATTTGTGGGGGAATGCCACCTATTTAGTTACCCATGATAGACATTTTAATGTTGCGAAAGGACGCATTTATAACCAATAGAGAAAATAAGATGAAAAAAGCAACTAAAGAAGCCACTATTGTGCCTATTCTTGACCACAATTTGGATTTTCCAGTTTTCGATACAGCCGCCGCATTTGTGGATTATCTCACCGATTATCCTGAACTCGCACAACGTAATAAAGCATACTTCACCCTTAAAGATGCCCAAGAAAATCAACATTTAAAGAAGCGATGTATGCTGACCTTGCTACACGCCCCGAAGCCGAGCGCAAAGCCTTTTTTGATGCTCAAGAAAAGATGCAGCAAGCTATGATAGAGCATATGCAAGCAATGCAGAAAAACCTTAAGCGTATTCTCAAAAAGGGTAAGTAAAGAGTAACCTTCTGAGACGCTAATTTTAAGTTTAGTACATTTGTTCTAATTATTTAGTGCAAATGTACTAAATGATTTACTGTAAAATGGGTTAAATAATCGAGTATTTGCTTTGTTTAGTACAAGTGTGCTAATTTATTAGATTTTAAAAATGTAGCTAATTTTGTGTGCCCCTCAATATTTTACCCTTAAAGTATATAGACTTATTCTCAATTGTATTACACGGGCAAAAGGTGTTGTTATGATGAACAAATTAGCAATGGTGACATTAAATTTCCCTCATCAAAAAAACGTAAATATTGATAACCCATACCAGAAGTACCCGTCATAAAATCAGGTATTAGAAAACCATTTCCAATGCCGTTAGTCAATGGTTTATCTTTTTTGTATGATTCTTTGATTGCAAAGTGTCCAATATCTGAAACGGTTTCATTTAGCGAAGTGTCCCCTAATATGTTATATCCCATAGTAAGTAATTCGGCATTGCCAAATAAACCATGACAGAGTGAAAATCCAGCTTCTGGTTGCAAGATGATTTGCTCTTTGGTTGTTTGGATTGCCAGAAGCGCGTCATCTAAAAAAGATTTATTTTTAGTAATTTGATAAGCTCTTAACCGCGCTAAACCAATGCCAGGTGCACCATGACACCAAGCACATGAACATTGCACATCATGAGTTGTGTTTTCTTGACCATTTATTGAAAAGCCCTCAAGGTCTCTGAAATCGGGCCAATTGTTTTGTGTTTTTACAAAATGACTATTTTCATAAATTTGCCCTTCAAAAGCCATATCGAGGTATTTTTTATCATTTGTAAACGCATATAGCTCAATAAAAGCATGGATAAAGCCTGAACTGCCATGCGCATAGCCCGTTAAATTATGCTTTGTACCTTTCATCGTTTCCCATGATATACCTATTTTCTCCTTTTTTGCGATAGACATAAGATGGTCACCTATTGTGATAATAAACGGCTTCAAAAATTGGTTTTTATCTTTTTGGCAAATATGTATCAAGGCAGGAATTGCCCCAGCGATGCCATCAATAATATCAATACCACTATGCCGATAATCAATTTTCAATATATCATCTAATAAAGGTTTGATATAAGGATGCCATTGCCCATTTTTATCCGTTTCTTCAAACTGCAATAGTGTAAAAATGAGACCCGTCCAACCTGTAAAAAAACCTAAACGAGCTGCCTCTGGCACTTTGTCTTTTGCTGAAAGCGCATGCTTTATAGCACCAATGGCGGTTTTTTTTATTAATGGTTCATCTGTATATCTGCTTAAACTGTTTAAAAAGAAGGCAATACCTATTGTGCCACCATAAAAACTACTATCCATAGATTTGTAGTACACTTTGGGATGTTGGCTTTCATGTTCCATTGAGGCAGTAAGCCAATTGCATTGGTCTTCAAACCAGATAGCATCTCGACTAATTTGCATTCCAATATCAAATGCTGCTCTGTAATAATCTTGTTTTATTGAATTTTCCATATGATTTTATACGATTTTATAAGGATAAGAAGATTTTGGATTTAGGTAAAAAGCTGAAATATTCAAACCAACTTGTTCTATTTTAAGTAAAATTTCGTTCATATACATTTGTGGTGGTAGTTGTTTATTTATAGAATTTATTAAACCTAATGCGATTAGGCGACTTCTATTCAAACCAAAACTATCCTCTGGATTAGGAGGGCTTTCTGCAAAAGAAATACCATTAATACTGAGGGGGCATGTAAATAAGGGTACGTCCGATTTTAAATATGGTGCAATGGACCTAAAAGCCCGATATAAAAGTTCCATACTAAAATTGAACGATTGTTTATCAAGATACAAAACAGCTGTATCTGTGCGGGTCAAATAGGTAGAGGGGTCATTTAGGCATTTGAATTGAAATGGGACTTTACACTGATTAAAGGTATCTGTTATTAGTTTAACTAAAGTAGAAGCACCTTCACTTTCAATATTAAAATAAACTCGTACACTGCTTTGAGCATTGTCCTCGCCAACATGCTGGCTGAAAACGTAATAAAATCCACCGTCTTCCCCGCGCATTTCTTTTCTTCTATAATAATTAATAGTGTGCATTTGTGATGAATGTGGTGAAAAACTCGCAGCTTGCCCTAATTTTTCATTGATGTATTCACCAGAACTTATTATTTTTTTGACATTGCCTTTTATCGCATATACATTATGTTTATCATCCATGTTTTCGACTTTCCAACCCCAGTCAAAACCTTCTGTTGTTGTATTGGCGGCACTTAATCTGTCTATAAAAGCGGTTCTTTTCATTACATCAAAAGTGTTTTCAGAAATGGATGTTAAAGAGGTATTATACCCCTTACAATAAAAATGAGAGTAAATACATTCTGTCAAAGTATTTAATAAATTTGTTTCATTCGATTGTGGCGAATGTACAAAATCATACGATTTTTCGCCCCCCCTCAGTATCAACTTGTTGGAAGCCAAATCAATATGAATGTCTTGCAAAATCTTTTGAATTTGCTGCGTATAGATGGTATTTATTGTATTATACATGGACGTTTATATTTATGTCAAACAATGAATCAATTGCTTCTTCTGGAGATTTTAACATATTTAAACTCAATTGAAGCATTCTAATAGTTTGTGGGTCTAAATTTTGAGCATATACGGACGATTCATAACTGGTATGTAATAATTTTATGGCACAAAAACGGGTTGTTTTTATTAGTAAGTATTCGCTTTTATCTTCATCAAAATCCATCAATTGGCAATATGTTTTCCAGAATAATCGGATAGAGGGTTGCATTTTTTCAAGGGGAAAACCGCGTTCAGCAGCTGCTTGTATTTGTTCTGCTGTCATACTTTCCATTGGTTCTGCGTACAACCACATTAATAAATAGCTTTGAAAAACGGCGGCTACATCCCACAAAGGGTCGCCCATATCAGCAATTTCCCAATCTATGAGGCGTAATTGAAAGTTTTGCGTGTCGAGGCAATCTGTATTTATTAAAAAATTATTGGGTTTTATATCGCCATGAATAAGGCTTTTAGCCTCCCAATCATTTTTCACTTGGTCAACAAGGTCTGTGAAGTTTTCATGTTTAAATATAAGGTTTTGCATTTCTTCTTCCACCTTGTTACGGGGTTTCATAAAAGCCAATTGTTTTCCAAAAGTTAGAAATGGACTTGGAATAGTCTTGCGAAACAAGCGCATACTTTTACCTTCTTGGGCATTTTTGAATATATCTCGATGGTAAGACGCTAATATCTCAGCCGTTTGCTTGGCAATAGTAGGTGGCAAGGCTTTATTTGAATGATAAAACTGTTGCAGGTCTATATTGCCAGCCATATATTCGACCATCAAGATATGATTGATAGGGTCATAATTGAAAAACTGGGGTAAGAATTTTTTTAATTCTACATATTCTGGTTCATTATTGGCTAACCAATATACATTTGCTTCAACCCGCAAGGTCTCTATTTTTTCTCCTTCAAACATTTGAACCTGTTTGACAAAATAAGAAGTATTTCCCTCTGATTTGACGATATAACCCGTATTTCTACTTGAAGCCATATTGACGCTAAAATCGTCTTTTACAAGCGTTTCATACCCCAAAAAGCCTCTATCTATCAAATAATGTGCGATATTAAATCCCGTTAATAGCATATCTTTTTATATTTTAGTTTGAAAAATATCTTTTTATATTTTTGAAAAAAGTGGCGTACATATGTTTAATTATAATAAATTTTTAATATTAATATCAACCACATATACGCCGCTTAAATATTTGATACCCTTAAGTAGTTTACAAATTACATCCCTTGTTGGTATGGATCATATCCTTCAAAACCAGTGCCTCCGCCAAATGGGTTGAAATTTTGTTGGAATTGACCGACTTGTGGTGTTGTTGGCGTTATTCTCCAATCTGTTGGAGTAAATTGAATGCATGGTGTCCGTATAATCGTATCTCTACAAATTAGAATATTACAAGTTCTAACACAAGTAATATTGCATGTTGCGTAACAAGAAACCATTAAAGTACGGGTACAATTGACTTGTGGTGAAAATACAACACTTACACCTCCGCAACATTGAGGTTGGATTCTTGTTTGCCAACAACCTATCCCTACGGTGCAAATACGGGTAGGAGGAATAGCTGCTTGTAGTTCAGTTCCCGCTAAATCACCATGCAAAAAAGAAGCTTTTTGGCGTTTTTTTGCTGCGGGGTCTCCATACGTGTAAACAGCTTCCGCATTTAGCCAGAGTTTTGAACCACCTAAAGGCGAATCTTTCAAATCAATACAATGAATGATGTCGCTTTCAAGTACTTCAATAAATTGGCTCAGGGCTTCATCTGAATAAACACGTATATGCTTATCAACATTTGATTTACCAATAAAACCCTCCAGAACAATAAGGGGGTCAGAGGTATCAGCGGCATTAGGGCGCACTGCCTTAATCCACTCGTCGTAACGAATTTTTGCTGCCATTTTTATATCGATTTTTTTAATCTAAAGAAAAAAAGAGGTTTACAAATTGTCGCAGAAAATGTGTAGTCAAATTGTAACAGATAGGTAAATGTCATAGTTGTTTTATACCCCCTCAGTATTTTTGTTATTTTTTAGGGGGGGGAAGGGTATCAATAGCCTTGATAGGGATTGAATGCTTTGGCGCATTCATCGATACAATTTCTTTGGGTAGTTATGGTAATGGTAAATTCTTTTCTTTAAGGTTTGTAAAAATATAGGCTTACTTTTAAATTAATTTTCATTAGTTTTCAAAGTAAGCCTATATTATAATTGACGTTATCAATTTAATAAATAACTGATAATCAACCTTCTACAAAAAAATTATTTCAAGTTCCAAGATTTGAGTAATATTCTTTGACCGCCAACAATGTTCTTTTCATTAATCGTTGGACTATATTGATTAACATCTATAAAATAAACATGTGATCCAAGTTTTCTCTTTTCATCTTGCCTAAAAGAAACCTTTAAGGGTATAAACTCCTTATAACTCAATGGTATATTTTCAATTGTAGCATTGGGTTCTAACAACTGAATTGTACTATCTTGTTGAATTTTTATATTATTTCCTTTACCTCCGTTGGCTTTCCATTTTTCAAATACATTTATTGGTAATTTAGCAAACACTTGCCCATAAGAGAAAACGGATTCTTCCTTTTTAGGTATTTCAAATTTTAAAGAGCTGGTTTTAATTTCTTTGTTATAATTAGCCATCAACATAACGGCTTCTCGAGGTCCACCACTTGATGTTACTTCGATATTTTTCCAAGCTATATTATTATTGTTTTTCACATTATCCCAAAGGGATGTAGTTTCTGTAATTGCAGGTGGTAAAATTCGAGCTAATAAGCAAAAATGTGCTTTATCCGCTCCGAATGAACTATAATCATTGGGATTAGGCGGACTCCAAGGAAAGACTAATATTGTAGAACTTGCTCCTGCAATCACACTTGTTGGTTGTGTCCCTATCATACCTCCCATAGATGCACCCGCTATTGAAACAGCACCTGTCCAAGGGTCGGGCCAACTTAGACCAGATGATGCTTTTGCCCAATAAAGAGTAACATTACTACTTGTTGAAGCATTACAACCTCGATTTCTTACACGCACATAAACGAAATTAGGGCCGCTGGGTCGGAAAACTGCGTTTTGATGCTCTCGATTCATAGCTCCATCATTAGTATTCCTTACCCAGATATCAGGACTTATATAGAAGTTATCTGATTCATTGTTAGGCTCGTTCCCAATATCTTCGGGCGTGTCTTGTATATATAAATCCGCGCTACTCACAGCTGGCGGGGGTATTAAGGCATCCGAAGACAATAAATCAGACATAGTAGTATAAAGTGTTGCCACCATTCTATCTACTTGCCCTTGTGTAAACATGAACATGGCTCGGTCATCTGTATAATCCATATAATTCATAAACATATCACCGTTAGTATTTGTAACACTTGCACCGCCAATACCATCAGGGCGTGTACATGTATTAGGTTGGAACGGATAAGTTGGACGACCAAAATTAGCTCCAACTGCTATTGGGTTTGTTCCTCCTTGTTGTGGTGGTGTGTCAGCAATAAAATCTGTTGCACCACATTGTCCTCTATCGCCCCAGATATGCCTCAAGTTAAAAAAATGCCCAAATTCATGTACTGCAGTTCTTCCTAAATCGAATGGCCTTGCCGAATTACCCAAATAATTATATGCAACAACAAATCCATAAGTGTTCGGTGGATCTGCTGGAAAAGATGAATAGCCTAAATAGCCACAACCACTACCATCGCATATACGAGGTACCACCCAAACATTAAGATATTTTTTTGTGTCCCAAGCATCAAGACCGCCCGAAGAAGTGAACTTTGCTTCATTTGATGGATAATCAAATTGTGTTTTAGTCACTAAATTCCTCGTAATTCCTGTAGTAGCTAAACAATTAGGGTCTCTTTTGGCTAACTGAAATTCTATCCTTGAATCAGCTGCAACACCCGCAAAGGCAGAAGGAACTGATGAGGCATCAGTATTCAATTTTCTAAAATCGGTATTTAATCGGTCAAGTTGTTCATTAATTTTGGCATCAGGGACATTAGTTGGATCTGATGTACTATTATTATAAAGAACATGAACAACAACAGGAATTATTATATGACCTCCACGTAACCCTTCCTCTCCATTTTGATTTTGAAAAAGCTTGTAATGGTTTTCAATTGATTTCTCAATTTCTCTTTCTCTAATTCCGATAGTTGAATCTTTATTTAATAACGCTTGATGAGCTTCATCTGAGACACAACGTCGTAATTCATCTTTACATCCAAACATTAAAAAGATAGTAAGTATTGAACATACTAAGGTGCTAATTCGAGAATAGTGTCGTTTTTTCATTTTTAAGAGTTATTTTAAATTTCTCCTACTTGTATCGCTTTTCGGTATGTGCGCCCTTACTTTTTTGGGGTTGGGATTTTCAGGGTTACATTTCCCAATTAAAGTATATCAAATTTCAAATAGTTGGTTATTAAAATAAATCCCCCTCCAACGCATGACTTTTCCAAATTCCAACGTTAAATATGGAAAATATGGAAAATAGAAAAATCAGCATCTTATAAGAGACTACACTATATAATTCGCTTAAATCAAAAACATTAACACCATAAATCATAATTTTTAAAAATATATATAACTGACTGTCAATAACTTAATAACAAAGCATACATGAATTTACCGATTGTCTTAAAACGAATATTTGCCTTTGGAGGCATTTTTTTAATTGTTTTATTAGCGGCAGCCGTCGCTATCCCCTTCTTTTTCAAAGATACTATCACCGCGAAAGTCAAGGAGGCTATCAATAAGGAGGTGAACGCCAAGGTGGATTTTAAGGAGGTGGATATATCCTTGTTTCGCCATTTTCCTAAGATTTCGATACGCTTGACCGACCTTGATGTGTCGGGTGTTGGCACTTTTGAGGGGACAAAGTTGCTCCATACTGAGGGCTTGGATTTGGCTCTCGATTTTTGGAACGTGTGGGGTGGCGGCAATCCTTACAAGGTGAACGGCATTTATGTGGACAAACCCTTGATTAATATCGTGGTGTTGAGCGATGGCAAAGCCAATTACGACATCAC
>JAYVKQ010000265.1:0-5680 GCA_043768285.1 Saprospiraceae bacterium
GGTCATGTGCAATATACCCGCAATATGGTGACGGGGGCGAGCAATGCGGATTTGGCAATTGTGCTGATTGATGCCCGTTTGGGGGTTATTGAACAAACCCGCCGACACTCGTTGATTGCGTCTTTGCTGGGTATTCCGCATATCGTCGTAGCAGTTAATAAAATGGATTTGGTAGGCTATGACCCCTCAGTATATGATACAATTATTCACGATTATCAAATTTTAGCAGACAAGTTAGGACTAAAAGATATTACTTTTGTCCCCATTTCTGCCTTGAATGGCGATAATATTGTCGATAAGTCAGTATTTATGCCTTTTTATACGGGCAAAACGTTGTTGGAACATTTAGAAACGGTACAAGTGACGAGCGATATTAACCTAAACGATGCCCGTTTTCAAGTGCAATACGTCATTCGCCCAATGAGCGATGATTATCATGATTATCGGGGATATGCGGGTAAAATTCAGAGTGGTATCTATAAAATAGGCGATAAAGTGACCGTGATGCCTTCGGGTATTTCTTCTACGATTTCACGCATTGAAGTCAATAGGAAGGATGTTCAAGAAGCCTTTTCGGGACAAGCCGCTATATTACATTTGGCTGATGATATTGATATTTCGAGAGGCGATAGCATTATTCAATCAGCGGAAAATGGTGGCAATGCAGCGAATAAATTTGCTGCAACTGCGAGTGATGAAATTGAAGCCACCCTTTGTTGGTTTGATGAAACAAGACCGTTGAAAGTAGGGAGTAAGTTTGTTTTGCAAAATGGTTCAAACGTTGTTCAAGCGATTGTCAAAAAAATTGATTATAAATTGGACGTTTCTAACTTAGAAAAGTTCACAACTACTGAGGGGGTATTGAATGATATTGTAAAAGTGCAATTAAAAACCTCAAAACCCCTTGTTTTTGATAATTATGCTAAAAATCGCGCAACTGGCGCGTTTATCTTAATCAATGAAAATACCTGCAATACCGTTGCCGCAGGTATGATAGCTGCCGAAGCTAAATCTGATATTCAAGATTTTAAAACACAAGTCGCTGATTTTCAAGACCTTATTACAAGTGGTAAAACGTTGGAAGCAATTGAACAATATTATGCGGATAGTGTTCAAGTTCAAGAAAATAGCGATGCGCCGCGTGTCGGTAAGGCATTGGCTTTAACACATGAAAAGGGCAATATAGAGCGTGTAAAATGGTTTAAAATCACAATAAAATCCACTGTCTCTGATGAAACACAAGGCTTAGTCATGGGCGAAATGCTTTTAGAATTTGAGACTTTGAAAGATACAGTCGTCAAAATGGAGGAGGCTTTTGTACAGCGTTGGGAAGGCGGGAAGATTGTTTTTGAACGGTTTTATTATAAAAGTTAATCAAAAGTTCTTACACGTATTTTGATAGTATCGCCTTGATTATCAGCTACTAAAATAAATGGAATATTGACTTCTATTTCAGCATTGAATAAATAATCAAGGGTTTCAATAACAGTTTCTGATTTAACATGACCTGGTCTTAAAAAGATAACACCAGAATTTTTAAGTTTCTTTTTGAATAAAATAGCTGCCAAATCACTGTCTTGCGTAATGACTATACGTCTTTGGCTTTCCGAAATTTTCATAATAAAATCGTCAGTTGAGGATGCCAATGATTGCTCTTTAATGTCAAAAACATCAAAGCCTTTTGCTTTAAGCCAGTCTATAACACGAAAAGACATATTTTCATCGGTTATAAATGAAAATAAAGATAGTAGCATTATGAATTATTTATTTAACTAAATGAAGTTGTAGCCCAATGAAAGCTATGTAATATCCTTTAAGAATAAAATTTTTAGGCAACTTTTATTTCATAAAAAAATTCATTGCGGCTACGTTGAGCCGCATAATGTAAGGCTTCTTGAATAGCCTTATGAGAAAGTTGTGGAAACTCATAGTGTATATCGCTAATGGAAGAACCATTAGCGATCCATTCTAAAATGAGTGCTACGCTTATTCTTGTACCTTTAATTATAGGTTTACCTTCAAGAATTTTAGGATTGCTGGTGATATATTGCCAATTCATTTTGATAAAATTTCTTCAAAAATAGGTGTTTTAATTGTAAAATACACGTATTGAAAAAATAAAGTTCTCATAAATTAATAAATTATGACACTAACAGAAAATAAAACCCTACCAATAGGTATAGATACCAATGCCCTACAACAAATCTCCGCAGGCTTAACGGAGCAACAACTGATATGGTTGAGTGGCTATTTCTTTGGGGCTTCTCAAAGTGCTGTTCAAAATAGGGTAGGCGTGGATACCCCCTCAGTATCTAAGCCGACTAATGGCACTTATGCGCCGCAAATGCAGACTGTACCGCAACCACAAGTAGCTGTGCAGCCGAGCAAAGTGACGATATTATATGGTAGTCAATCGGGGAATAGCAAAAAGGCAGCAAATTTGGCAGCCGAAAGCCTAAAAGCCGCAGGGTCAGAAGTGGTCGTAGCAGATATGGCGGATTATAAGGCAGCGCAATTGAAAAATGAGAAATTTCTGTTGTGCGTAGTAGCAACTTATGGCGAAGGCGAACCACCCGCAGCAGCCGAAGAATTACACAAATTTATTTTCAGCAGCCGTGCGCCCAAGTTGCCTGATATGCAATTTGCTATCTTGGCTTTGGGTGATAAAAGTTATGTACAATATTGCCAAACGGGTAAGGATTTTGACGAGCAATTGGAGAAATTAGGCGCAAAACGCATTACCGAGCGCGTAGATTGCGATGTGGATTGGCACGATGACGCAGAGCGTTGGATTAAAAATGTGGTAGAAAAAATGCCATCCCCCCAGCCCCAGAGGGGAGACGTGGCTTCAGCAAATGGTAATGGACATGCCTATATGGTTTCTACGCCACAACCAGCAGCTCAAAAATACGATAGAAAAAAGCCTTTTGAAGCCGAAGTTTTGGAGAAAATACAACTCAATGGGCGTGGTTCGGTAAAAGAAACGTGGCACGTTGAGTTGAGTTTGGCGGGTTCTGATATTAACTATCAAGCGGGTGATGTGTTGCATATTATGCCTACAAATTCGGAGCGTATTGTTTCTGATGTATTGAAAGCCTCTAATTTAGACCCCTCAGTAAAAGTAGATTTTGATGGTCAAAATCAAGACTTAGGTCATGTTTTATTGGATAAAACAGAATTGACGGTTTTGAGCCGTGATGTGTTGTTGAAATATTATGATTTGACTAAAAATGAACAATTGAAAAGCATCATAGACGATGCTAAAAAATTGCAAGACTATATATATGGTCGTGATATAGCGGATTTGATTACCGATTTTCCCTATCCTGCTCTCAATCCACAATCATTTGCAGCGATTTTGAGAAAACTGCCTTCTCGGGCGTATTCTATCGCTTCAAGTATATTAGCACATGAAGAAGAAGTGCATTTGACCGTTGGGGCAGTGCGTTATCAGTCGCAAGGGCGTAAAAAAGAAGGGGTTGCCTCATCTTTCCTTGCAGATAGGGTAGCGGTAGGTGAAAAAGTAAAGGTTTTTATAGAAGAAAATGAATATTTTAAATTGCCAAAAGACCCCTCAGTATCTACGATTATGGTCGGTCCGGGTACGGGCATTGCGCCTTTCCGCGCTTTTGTAGAAGAACGCGAAGCGCAAGGGGCAAATGGTAAAAACTGGTTGTTTTTCGGTAATCCTAATTTTACTACCGACTTTTTATACCAAACTGAATGGCAAGGCTATTTGAAATCGGGTGCATTGAACCGTTTGGATTTAGCTTTCTCGCGTGACCAAGAGCAAAAGGTATATGTACAACATAAACTCCTTCAAAAATCAAAAGAAGTATTTGATTGGATACAAAATGGGGCATACTTTTACGTCTGTGGCGACAAAAATCGTATGGCAAAAGACGTAGAACAAGCGTTGATACAGATAGCGAAAAAAGAAGGTGGTTTTTCAGACGAAAAAGCTGTAGATTTTGTGAAAGATTTGAAAAAACAAAGAAGATATTTGGAAGATGTATATTAAACAAGAGAATTATGATTTCAAAAAAGATGAAATATGCTTTAAAAGCGTTGATTTATATAGCCAACCATCAAGAAAAAGATGGGTTTGTAAAGGCGCATGATATTGCCGAGAAAGGAAATATATCTAAAGAAGGAGACAAACCTAAGCAAAAATTTTTAGAGCAAATCCTATTAAATTTGAAAAAAGGGCGCATTTTGGGCAGTCGTCAAGGCAATGTGGGCGGCTATTATTTTTTAAAAAAACCTTGTGAAGTGACCTTAGCAGAGGTTTATCGCCTTATTGAAGGACCTATTGCCTTAGTACCTTGTGCGTCTAAAAACTTTTATGAAAAATGTGAAGATTGTCCAGATGAAAATATGTGTAGTATTCGCCACGCATTGATACAAGTACGGGATGAGACGTTGAATGTTTTAGAAAAAAGGAACTTAGAAGAATTGGCGAAAGGGACTTACCTAAAACAATATAAGTGAAAAAATATTTTTGATTTATATAAGAATAGACATTAAGGGGTCACCCTCTTAAACCATAGAGGGAGACCCCTTGATGTCTTATTCCTCCATCACCACAGGCTTAGACGCATCTATTTTAAACCACAACAACCCGCCTAATATCACCACACAGCCAATAATCCGCACAGGCAATTCATAACTACCTGTTGCCGTCAAGATATAACCAAAGGCAGATGCCATTACCACAGAACCTAATTGACCCGCTAAACCCATTGTGCCGCCTACTGACCCGACATATTGACCGCCAATATCAGTGGCTGTAGCCCATGCTACAGGTAAGGTAAAATCTTTAAATGCCAGACCTAAGCCCAAAAAGACTATCGCCACATTGGTATTTTCAATGTAAGAACCTGTAATCATACAAACACCTGCCATGACCAAGCCGAACATACCCACATAGCGCCTGCCAAAAGTCAGACCTCTTTGTTTTGCAAAATAGTCTGATGCAAAGCCACCTAATAAACAACCGCCCATGCCTAATACGAAAGGTAAGGATTGCATCCAACCCAAATCCGCTTTGGCTATGTGTCTGCCTTTTTCTAAATATTTGGGCATCCACGACATATAGAAATACGCCCCATACAAAAGGCAGTGATACATACCCATCAATGCCCAAAGATTACCGTTTTTTAAGACTGTTTTCCAAGGCAAAATGCCGTGTGCTGATTTTTTGATACTTCTTTCTTTCTCTATCAATTCTACTTCTTCGGTGCTGATACCTGGCATATCGCGTGGCTCATCTTTATACCAAAAATACCAATAAGCTGCCCAAATTAAACCCAAACTACCAAAAATATAGAACACGCCACGCCAGCCATAAATCCCCGCCAACCAAATAGACAAAATGGGTGCTAATGCACCACCCAAGCGGCTACCCATCCACATGATGGACTGGATACCTCCCCGTTCTTTCAATGGAAACCATCGCCCGATAGCAGAAGATGCAGTCGGAAACGCCCCTGCTTCGCCAGCACCAAACAAGAAACGAACCACTACGAGTAACGAAAAACCTGAAATAGCGTATCCCCAGATGGTAAATCCCGCTACAAAACCCGTTAAAATAGTGAAAATTGACCACCAGACCACAATGCGGAATAGCGTATTTCGGGGACCATGTTTATCTACAATCATGCCCGTAGGGATTTCAAAT
>JAYVKQ010000266.1:0-25366 GCA_043768285.1 Saprospiraceae bacterium
GCCGCCCGATTGCTGCGCAAAGAAGACCTATCGGCAAGTTCGGCACACAGTATTGAAGCCGTGCGGTTGGCTGAAACGCTGGCGACACTGAGGGGTCGCTCGATTGCGGGCTTAGATGAATTGGAAGAAGCGGCTTTGAGTATTTTCTGCGATGGCTACGATGCGCCCATGAAACTGATACGAGAAAAGTTGGTGATTGGTGATGTGATAGGTAAAGTGCCACCCGAAATTCCGCAAGTGCCTTTGCAGCGCGATTTTGAAGCCTGCATCAAAACGGCACGCCTTTCAAAAGAATACGCAACCACCGAATCCATTACGAAAGAATTAGATTTGCGCATCAAAACCAATCTTTTTGCCAGTCATTTATTGCACCGCTTAATTCTATTGAATATTCAATGGGGAAAACCCATGAAAGGCTCACGCTATCGCTTAGGGACATTTAAGGAAACGTGGAAATTGCAATGGAAACCCGATTTTGCTATCCGCATCATTGAGGCAGCGCAATGGGGCAATACCGTTGAAGAAGCCGCCACAAAATATGTATCTAAAAAAGCGCAGACTATCACCGAGTTGCCCGAGTTAGTAGAGTTGGTGGAAAAAGCATTGCAAGCGGACATTAAAACAGCTATTCCTGTCCTCATCATAAGGCTGCAAGAACTCTCTGCCCTCACTGAAGATGCCTTGCTTTTGATGGATAGCCTACCCGCTTTGGTCAATATCGTTAAATATGGCAATGTGCGTGGCACCAATGCTCAAGCCGTCGCCGACATTTTAGACGAATTGATACCCCGCGTTTGTATTGGCTTTCCGATGGTATGCGCCAATACTGATGATGACGCAACGATTATAATTCACGAAAAATTAGCAGCAACCAACCAAGCCATTAACCTCCTCAACACTACCCAACATACTGAGGGGTGGTTGCGGACACTGAAAAATATTACGGATATGAAAAATGTACACGGCTTATTAGTCGGTAGTTGTACCCGTATTTTATTTGATAAAAATCGTTTGACACTTTCACAAGCGGCAATTGCCATGCGATATGCCCTCTCGAAAGGCAATGATGTCCGCCAAGCAGCAGCGTGGTTAGAAGGTTTTTTGCAAGGAAGTGGCTTACTTTTAGTACACCACGAAGCCTTGTGGCAGATATTAGATGAGTGGATTGATGAAATAGAAATAGAACGTTTGCAAGAACTATTACCCATTTTGAGGCGTACTTTCTCCAACTTTTCTCCTTCTGAAAGGCAAAAACTATTAGGATTAGCACAAAAATCAGTAGAAATAGGCGACAACTTACTCCCTACCTATTTTGATGATTTTTATGAAGAAAAACGCGCTGAACCCGTTTTTGAAACGCTTCAAAAAATTTTGTAGAAACAAATAGGACACGACATTCTTATCCATATATCGAAATTAAAAATAAGTAAAAGTTACATTAAAAAAATTTATAACGTAAAAAAGTTATATTTCAAATCAAAAATTTTCTTACAAATCCTTTTTACATACGTAAATTTTGTATATTTGTAACTTTATTTGTACACGCAACGAACCCTATTTTTAAATTTATGGAAAATTTTTATTCAGACAATCTGTATTACACGACAACAGCTCTTGCTCGTGAGATTGCCTCGGTAGCTGAAACTACTTTTATGGATCTTGGCTTAACGCCATCAGATGCATATCTGATTATGACGGTTAATGAAAAGCCGAATATTCAGCCTACCGAAATCAGCGAGAAAATCTTGCTGGCTCCTTCTACTATTACCCGCATGATTGAAAAGTTAGAGAAAAGAAGTATCGTCACACGCTCTAACGAAGGCAAATACACCTTTGTCGCCCCGACTGCAAAAGGTAAAGATTTGTACATTGCAATAGTGCAAAAATGGAAAGAAATCAATGCAACGTTTCTTTCCAAACTTGGCAACGCGGGGCTTGCTGCTTTAGTAAGTATGACCACCGAAGCAACTGTAAAAATGAAAGGGCAGTAAAAGGACAAAACAAAAAACAAAGAAGCCGAGCACGCAATGCTTGGCTTTTTTAATTTCCCCTAACCCCAAAAACAAAAAAAAGGCTGTTGTGACAACAGCCTTCCCATCAAAAAAACAGCATATTTATAATTCCCAGAACAAATCCGTGTTAATCGTACTCACCAAATTCATTTGGTGACTTGCTCGAAGTGCCGCCAAATGAATTTAGCGGGTACGTTTTTTACATTTTATCCAATTTCTCTAATCCATAGGTTTCGATAATATCAATCAAATCGTGCGCGAGGTT
Source organism: Saprospiraceae bacterium (assembly GCA_043768285.1). Classification (GTDB taxonomy): domain Bacteria; phylum Bacteroidota; class Bacteroidia; order Chitinophagales; family Saprospiraceae; genus JAAFJT01. Next base: position 2,278 of record JAYVKQ010000266.1, read on the forward strand.
TTCACTTTTTGAAGGGAAACCCAATCGTTGCAAGCCCTCTGCCCACGCCTTATAATCGGTATCGCCTAAACCGTGTAGTTTTGAAAAAGCACCTGACGACACATATATACTGTGGTCGCGGTAGCTCGTCCACGCATTTTCGTACTTGCGGTAGCTTCTTTTACCTACCGTTTCGCCCAAGCCACTCCAATCAACAGTATAGGGTAGGGCAAAATGATTGTTCAACTTTGCCGACAAATCGCGCTGTCCCGCATAGCTATGGCGCAACGCATTTGCTAAAATGATGCTTGACGGAATACCGTACTTTTTGCGCTCGGCAACTGCCACAGGCGCGAAACGACGTATATACGTCACTTTGGCGGCATCATCAATATCAGGCATTTTGTCCGTATCGTCATTTGAAGCGAACATATTGCCCAAAATACTGAGGGGGGTGTCCTCCCCTTTGACTTCTACATACGAAGCCGTAATTTTATTATCATTGGTCTTTTTCTGTTCCTTTTTTGCCTCTTTTGCCGCATTTAGTTTTACGCTAAAACTCAACTCTTTGCGAAAACAAGCTATAAAAATCAACAACAACAAACTGAACTTAAACCAATGTTGATAAACATAAGCCCACATTTGGGCAAACACATTAGTGTGCATCATGGCGTACCTCCTTGAAAAATTTAATGTATGGTCTTTAAAAAAAAGTAGTATTAAATTCTCATTTGTTCTCCCCCATGCTGTCTCTCTAATTATGATGCAAATATAAAACAAATTGTATCTATAAAACAAGTTTTTTAAAACATTTTTTATTTTTTTTTGTTTTTTTTTTCTTACTTTTATAATGCCTTGATAGTCAAACCATTAGGATTTTTTTTTATAAGAAAAGATATTAGTTAAAAGCCTATCTACTATTGATAAGTTAAAAGCCTCGGTAGAGGTGCAACATATCCTTTTATTTCTTCTTCATTTTCTTCAATTCAAAAATTTGTAAAGGTGCATTATTGGCGGAAACGATGATATAGTCGCCCACCTTTTTCATATCCTGCACTGCACCTTTTAATACAAACCCTGTTTGATTTGTTGGAATTGTTGTAAAGCCACCCCTGCCATCGCCTTTCAAAATAGTGCCATATGACGCATCGAAACGGCTTAAAGTTGGCTGTACTCCATAAGCATTACCACCAAGGGCGATGTCTTGAAATCCATCGCCATCAAAATCGTCGGTCAAAATACATTTCACGGTTGATATTTGGGCCTCGTTTGGTAAAATTGCCAATTCAAAACCTTCACCCCCGCGATTTTCTAAATAGAGAGAAGCCAATTGCTGTATTTCTTTTTTAATTGCGCCTTGTAAAATATTGTTACTGAATATTTTATCAAAAGATGATTGTGCAAACGTGGTATAGCTTGAGTATTGTTTCTGCACCAGCGGGATACGCTTTTCTACTTCATCACGCCCTTGAAAAAGCCACTCTATGCCTTGCGGGACGTGGGTAATGAGTGGTTCAAGGTTGCCATCATTATTAAAATCTTTGAGATATAGCCGTAAAGGGCGTGTTGAAGTTGCTTTCCAAGCTGCATTCAAACCCATATTACCGATAATGAGGTCGCTGTCACCATCTTTATCCATATCAGACGCTGCAATGGCTTGCCACCAACCCGATGTATTTTCAATTTCTATTTTTTCAAAATGATCGTCTCGATTGAAGAATAACGTAATGGGCATCCACGCACCAATAACAACGAGGTCAAGGCGTTTGTCGTTATTGAGGTCCGTCCAAACTGCATCCGTCACCATACCGAGGGTGTCTTGCCCTTCAAAATACTGAGGGGTCACGTTTTGAAGGCTATCATTGATGTTTTGTATTAAGAAATTCTTAGATGGCACGCCATATTGCTTGCTGGTAGGTGGTACCGAAATGAATGCATCCTCTTTTCCATCACCATCAAAATCGCCTATTTTCAATAAAAAACCGGTCGTTTTTGTTAATTTTTTAGCATAATTCGCCCATTTGTCATACGTAGAGGAAGTTGTGTTTTTAGATAAAATAAACTCATTATTTTTATTTTGAATAAACAATAGCTCGGGCAAGTTGGATGCTGCTGATAAACCAAAATCAGATAAGCCATCTTTATTGAAGTCCGCCACAGTTATCTTAGGGTTTTCGGTAGATAGGGCATAAGGCATTAAATTATTGTCGTCAAAATCTGTTATGGCTGCTTGAATATGCTTGTATGGCAAATTTAATTTATTTGTAATACTTTGAAAAACGATAGAATTATTCAAATAAGTACTTAAACTATCCATGTCCATATCCGATTGAGGCAAACGTATTTGAAACGGGTTTTTACGATAATCCCATGTGCTTTTAGCTTCTCGTTGTTTCAAGACAAGGGTTTGGTTGATATTGATATTTTTCAACATTTGGGTCGTGGCATCTTGCCAAATTACCCGTAGCGAGTCCACAAAAGTATGCTCATTACCTGCTCTATTGACGAACCCGAAATGCAAAATAGGCTCAACAGACGATTGGAAACCGCGCGTAGGGAACTTCTCTTGCACCTGCACACCTGCCTGCGTGTAGGTAATCACCTTCGCGCCGACCCCCTCAGTATTGCCCCCTTTTCCTTCTAATTTTAAGCGTAAATGGCGATTATTGAAGAATGTTTCTGCTTTGTTTTTTATAATAAATGCTTTTTCATTCACGTTATTCACAATCAAATCCAAATCACCATCATTGTCTAAATCGGCATAGGCGGCTCCGTTGCTCAACCCATATTGGTTCAAGCCCCACGTTTCGCTTTTATTTTCAAAAGTAAAATCACCTTTGTTCTGAAAGCAATAGTTGCTCGCTTTACCCGAGGGCATATTTTTAAGTAAGTCGAGGTCAGATATTTGCCCTTCTCGACTGATTTTTAAATTGACAAAATCTAAATCATTCGGTCGGTTCAAAATGCCGTTGGTGATATACAAATCTTTCAAGCCGTCATTATCTAAGTCTGCAAAAAGGGTAGCCCAACTCCAATCGGTAGCCGACATACCCGACAGTTGTCCGATTTCGCTAAATCCAGCCATGTTTTTAGGTGTATTGGGTATAATATTACCCCGATTGAGTTGGAGCATATTGCGCGAATATTGAAAATGATAGCCAAGTTCTTTATTTTTCGCCATATATGTCGTGTATGACTCTTCGCTTTCGGTGACTTTCAGTATCGTTTCCTCTTCGGGTTTTCTATCCATGCTGACCACATCGGGGTAGCCGTCGTTGTTGTAGTCAGCAATATCGCAACCAGTTGAAAAGTGTGCTGTATGCCCCATACTTTGCTTGACCCCCTCAGTAAAAGTACCGTTTCCGTCGTTGTAATAGATAAAATCGTTATCTACGGCATTGTTACCCACGTATATATCTGGAAAACCATCGCCATTGATGTCCGAAACGGCGACACCCAAACCATAGCCTAATATGCCATCTTTGATACCTACTTTTTCCGTTTCGTTGGCAAATCGCCCACCATAATTTTTAAAAAAAATATCACTTGAAAGGTCAATTTTTTCATTCAAAATAGTGTCCACACTGATATTCATGGCATTAGGAATGGAATGGCGTAAGATAAAACAATCCAAATCGCCATCAATATCGTAGTCAAAAAAGGTGGCTTGGGTACAAAATCCCGTCGCATCTAAGCCATAGTAGGCGGCTTTATCCTCAAATGTAGCATCACCTTTGTTGATAAATAGACGATTTTTGCCCAATAAGCCATTGTATTTAGAGACATGACTGACATAAATATCTAATTTGCCATCGGCATTAATGTCTGCCATAGTCACGCCCGTTTTCCACCCCTCTGTATCAGCAACCCCCGCCTTATCTGTGATGTCCTCAAACTTGAAATTGCCTTTGTTCAAATAGAGTTTATTCGCTCCTTGGTTGGCAGTAAAATATATATCTGGAAGGTTATCGCCATTAATATCACCTATGGCTACACCGCCGCCGTTGTAGAAATAGGGGTATTGAATGATATTCCATTGCTCTGTTTCAGTCAATGTATTTTGAAAGGCAACGCCCGTTTGGGCAGCGTCTAAGGCTTCAAACAATATGTTTTTGTTTTCTTTGACGTTGGATTTGCACGCAGCGAAAGCAATAATAAGGGCAAAAAAGAATAATTTATTCATCGTATTTTGGCATGATGTGTTGTATATCAGATACAAATTTGCCCCCTTACCCCAAGGGGAACGCTTCCGAAGTATGTTAAAGTTAAAGCATTAATTTTAGAATACCTCAAAAGCGTCCCCCTTTGGTGTTGGTGGGTAAATTTGTCACAAATTAACGATAAAATAGTAGTAAATAAGGCGATGAGAGCCAAATAAAGTGAACATTTTTCTTGTTTTTTTCGTAAAAAATAATATCTTTGTTGGCGTTGCCCACGTGAAAGCGCGTAAAAGCTATTATTCGTAAACTGTTATATCACTTGAAACGTTTATATATCTGACGTTATAAAACAAATATTCTGATTATACGTTTTCTCTTTCCTATATTTGATTAGGGGAAAGTTCTCAAGCGGGTAATTTATTGTTTAATCCAAATTTAAAGTATTATGTATGAGTGAAACTAAAGAGATGAATGGCAATGGCGCATTAGAAGTAGCGCCCCTTCACATGAAACAATGGACGAAAATTAAAGGCGAAAACGCATGGACGATGTTCAAAGTAATGGCTGAGTTTGTAGATGGCTTTGAAATCATGAATAATGTTGGACCCTGTATATCTATATTCGGGTCTGCCCGTACTAAACCAGACCATCCTTATTATCTAAAAGCTGTTGAAATTGCCAAACGTTTGACTGAGGAAGGTTATGGCGTAATCACAGGTGGCGGACCAGGTATTATGGAAGCGGGAAACAAAGGTGCAAAAACAGCTGGGGGTATATCCGTAGGTCTGAATATCAGCTTGCCTTTTGAGCAACATCACAATCCGTATATTGACCCTGATAAAAGCCTTGACCACCGCTACTTTTTTGTGCGTAAGGTGATGTTCGTAAAATATGCTCAAGCATTTGTGGTATTGCCTGGTGGCTTTGGTACTATGGACGAGCTATTTGAAGTATTGACGCTTATCCAAACTGGTAAAATTACCAAAGTGCCCGTTATTTTGGTCGGTTCTGAATATTGGAGTGGTTTGAAGGCGTGGATACATGATGTAATGATGGAACAAGCTAAAAACTGTAATCCAGACGATCTCAACTTGCTACCTATCGTGGATAATGTTGATGATATTGTGAAAATTATTGACGCATTTTACTCTAAGGAAAATCCGAGCAAGCATAGACTTGAACCGAATTATGAGTTATAAAATTTAAAATTTGCTTAGAATAGCATTAAACTAAAGTCGCCTAATTTATTGTATTTCAATAGATTAGGCGATTTTAATTTGGTTAAACTGAACCGAAAGTGGTTGTCGGATTAAAAAAATACAATAAAATTTATCTCCTCAGTATTTTCGTAAGTTTGGTGCGTAAGATTTACGAAATCTTAAAGATTTCGTAAATCTGTTTGTGCTCAAAATCCGAAAACCACTTTCGGTTTAGTATAATATTACTTTCCAATACAAAACTTACTGAAAATATTATCTAACAAGTCATCTGTGGATACTTCACCTGTGATTGAACCTAAATAATGTAAGGCTTGTCGAATATCCATCGCTATAAAATCAGAAGTGATTTGGGTATTCATTCCTGTTAAAACGGCATCAAGGCTTGCGTAGCTTTTTTGCAAAGCCTCGTAATGACGGGCATTGGACACGACCGTATTTTCAAAATTAACGCCACCATCAGCAACCAGACCGAATAATTTTTCTTTTAAATAAGGAATATTCATCCCTTCTTTTGCCGATAATGTGATAATTTGGTCTTCAGAAATGGGCGAAATACTGTTCAATACTGAGGGGGTATCCATTTCGGATTTCGGATTTCGGATTTCGGATGAGAATGAGGTTGATAGAAAAAAATCGGGTATTGATTCATCAGTCGGATTGGTAAGCCATTCGGGACGGAAATAAGGATTTTTATCCATTTTGTTACAAATGACCAATAGCTTCATATCGTCTCTTTGCAACTGATATATATCGGCTATGACTTCATCAATTTTGGTTTCCACTATGTCAAAAACATAGATAAGTATAGCAGATTGAAGCACTTTTTCAAAGGTTTTGGCAACACCAATGGCTTCTATTTGGTCGGTGGCTTCGCGGATACCTGCTGTATCAATTAAGCGAAAAGCGATACCATTAATATTTAATACTTCTTCAATTGTATCGCGGGTCGTACCAGCAATTTCGGATACTATAGCGCGTTCCTCTTGCAAAAGGGCGTTTAAAAGCGTGGATTTCCCTGCATTTGGTCGCCCTGCAATGACCGTAGATACACCCGTTTTGATGGCATTGCCGAGGGAAAAACTATCCAAAAGTTTTTTTATCAATTGTTGAATATGCTGAATAAGCGTTTTCAATTCTCCGCGATTGGCAAACTCAACATCCTCTTCAGCAAAATCCAATTCTAATTCGATAAGGCTGGCAAAATGAATAAGCTCTTGGCGTAGTTTACTGATTTCGGTACTGATGCCCCCCCTCAGTTGTTGGAGGGCTACGGTGTGCGCTGCTTCATTATCGGAGGCTATAAGGTCGGCAACGGCTTCGGCTTGGCTCAAATCCAATTGCCCATTGAGGAAAGCGCGCAGCGTAAATTCACCCGCTTGTGCCAATCTCGCCCCGTTTTTTATTAATAATTGAATAATTTGTTGTTGGATATACGGAGAGCCATGACAAGATATTTCGACACTATTTTCTTTTGTGTATGATTTGGGTGCTACAAAAACGGTGGCTAACACTTCGTCAATTATCTTATCTTTTTCATCTCTGATAGTGCCAAAATGCACCGTGTGGGAGGGCACATTTTCTAATTTTTTTCCAAAAAAAATGTTGTCCGCTATCGAAATGGCTTTTGAGCCAGATATTCTGATAATGCCAATTGCACCAATACCCGCAGGCGTGGCTAAGGCAACAATGGTGTCGGCAAGATTATGTTGGTTATACATCATATTGTGGTAGCTCAAAATTTATATACCCACAAATATCTACTAATATTTTCATTTTTTATAAAAAAACAACCCCCAACATCCTTTGATACTGAGGGGTGTGCTAAAGTTGCGAATTGTAAGATTCAGTTAAAAAAATCTATTCTTAGAAGGGGATATCTCCCCCAGCATCTTCATTCATGCGCGATGAGCGCGTAATAATATTGGCGGCAGGCGCATTAAAATCCATAGATAAATCGGCAAATTGCGTATCCGTTGGGTCGGCAAATTTTGAGAACTCGCCTACGAAACGCAAGCGCACCTCGCCCAATGCACCATTTCTATGTTTTGAAATCAATATATCTGCCATGCCTTTTGTAGAGTTGCCGTTTTCATCTTCCAAAATTTGATAGTATTCTGGACGATAGATAAAGCCTACAATATCGGCATCTTGCTCAATCGCGCCCGATTCACGCAAGTCACTCAATTGCGGTTTTTTAGAACCACCGCGCGTTTCTACGGCACGGCTTAATTGAGAAAGAGCAATTACAGGTACACTCAACTCCTTAGCCAAACCTTTTAAAGCTCTTGATATTTGAGAAATCTCTTGTTCACGATTGCCACCACGGTTGCCATCACCACCACCCGACATCAATTGCAAGTAGTCAATAATAATCATTTGAATATCGTGCTGCGCTTTCAAGCGGCGGCATTTTGCACGTAATTCAAAGACATTAATACCAGGCGTATCGTCAATATAAATAGGTGCTTTCGACATTTTTTCAATCGCCACATGGAGTTGTTGCCACTCGTGCGATTCCAACTGACCATTACGCAATTTTGAAGACGGAATTTCAGCTTCCATTGATACAAGACGCTGTACCAATTGCAAGTTTGACATCTCTAATGAAAATATGGCAACGCCTTTTCCGAAATCCATGGCGGCGTTACGCGCCAATGAAAGCGTAAAGGCTGTTTTTCCCATGGAGGGTCGAGCGGCCACAATCACCAAATCACTTGGTTGCCATCCCGAAGTCATACGGTCAAGTTCGGTAAAGCCCGTTGGAACACCCGTTAAACCGTCCGTTTTCTTAGAAAGGGTTTCAATTTGCTTCAATAATTGAGAAGCCAACGAACTCATACCTTCGAAAGTGCGGCTGAGGTTTGTTTCGGTAATCGCAAAAAGGCTTTGTTCGGCTTTATCCATCAAGTCGAACACATCGGTTGTATCTTCATAGGCATCACGAATAATGCCTGTTGATACTTTGATAAGCTCTCTTTGAATGTGCTTTTGTGCTATAATTCTGGCGTGATATTCAATATTGGCAGCCGAAGCCACGCGGTTGGTTAGTTCTACTAAATAATAAGCCCCGCCGATGGTTTCGAGCGATGCCATGCGTTTCAACTCCTCTGTCACTGTCAAAAGGTCAATCGGTTTGGCATTGCGGAACAATTCCAGTACAGCTCTATATATGGCTTGGTGTGCGTCAGAGTAGAAACTCTCTGGGCGCAATATATCCAAAACGGCAGGGAGGGCATCTTTGTCCAACATCAATGCGCCTAACACCGCTTCTTCAAGCGCAGCCGCTTGAGGCGGTACTTTGCCGAATACAAATGAACTTAAATCATTCGTATTTTGACGGTTGGTTTTTCCATTATTGTTGTTATTACGGAAATTACCATTATTGTTCTGCTTACCTTGTGCGTTGAAATCCTCCATTACCCTACTTACTATTTAAAAATGCTTAAAATAAAATGTTTGACAAAGATAAATAAAATGTTTTAACAAAACTACGATTTTATTATAATTTTACAAAAAAAAGTTGTACAGTCATCTTGTGGATAACTCCTTAAAAAAATGTGGATAACGCTCTTTTTAGTTAATTTTTAAAACTTTGGTGTGCTGGTAACGGAAAAGAATAGGTGTAGTTGTTTTAAGTGAAATGTGTATTGATGTTGATAAATATTTATATATTAGTTTAATGCTTAATGTAAATTATAGTATTTATTTTCATTGTCAGCTTTATTATACAATATAAAGCATAAAACAAGTTTCACGCAAATATACACTTTTTTTAGCAATTCCTACATTTTTTTGCTTAATATTCAGTTTTATCCCGCTTGTTTTGCCAATTTTCAAACAATTTCAACGCTTCTTGTCTAAGTATTTGTTCTGTTAATATTTGCCTTTTTTTTATTGGCATTTTTAATTCTTTGTACAGAAAATCATCGTCAAAATCTATCGCTGCTGCGTCTTTGCGGGTACAGGCATACACGATACGGGCTGGTCGCGCCCAATAAATAGCCCCTAAGCACATTGGGCAAGGCTCGCACGAAGTATATATGGTACAACCTTCTAACTGAAAATTTTGAATACTACGACAAGCATTGCGGATAGCCACGACTTCAGCATGCGCTGTGGGGTCGCATGTAGATGTAACCTGATTGTTGCCGAATCCAATAATATCCCCATCCTTATTGACAATGATACAGCCAAAAGGTCCACCTTCGCCGCTGTTCATCCCTTTTGAAGCCATGGCGATAGCTTCAAGCATAAATTTTTTATCTTGAGTATTGTCTTTTTTTTTCATAAAATTTAGAATAAAGTTGTTTGGGTTGGTGGTATTTCAAAATCCAACAACCATTTTTTCCGCTCGATACCAGCTGCATAGCCTGTCAAAGAACCATCAGACCCAATGACACGATGACAAGGGATAATAATTGCGATTTTATTACTACCATTCGCTGTGCCGACTGCTCTAATGGCTTTGGTATCACCCATTAGTTTGGCAATATCCATATAAGACTTGATTTTACCGAATGGAATATCGCGTAAATTATGCCACACGCGCTTCTGAAAGTCGGTACCTTCAAGGTCAAGAGGTATATCAAAAACAGTTATTTTTTTATTAAAATAATCATCTAATTGATTGACAGTTAGCTGATTATGTGCATTAGGTGTTTCTGAAAATAGCTTTCCTTCAACAAAACTAACAGATCTAAGTCCATTATCCGTTGCTTGTATTTCTATGATACCAATGGGGGAGTTGTAATAAACGGTCTTTAAACCTTCTTGATAAGAGCGGTTAATTTTCATATTAAGATATGTTTTCATAACTTCTAAATTGGTGAAATTCAGATAAAGTTAAGCGATTTTGATGCAAAAATATGAGCGCGTTTCGCGCCATCAAGCTCTGCATGACTGAGGGGGTGCCACTATTTTCAGATATGTTTGCAGTTATACTTTATCCACTTCTTTCTTCGGCGTAAAGTTAATATCTAAAATGAAAAGTCTATTTCTTTTACCGATAGTATAGTTTTTAGGTCCCGCAAATTTACCAATTATCCAACCAAACAGCGTTGTGCCCGCACCTACTACCAATGCCTCATTGCAGTTAGGGCAATCTTTTGACAGTCTCCCAGCTGTAGAAAAAAAGATTAAGCCCAGACCAAAGGTTTTGAGCATCGCGCCAGAAGTCCGAAGCGTTTTTCGGGCATAAGGGTTGCGAATAGCGATGATGTCTTTATACTGCACTTGCCACGTTTGGAATATAATAATACCCTTTTCTATATCAAAATCCACAATGTATTCATCATACCAAACCTTATTATCCTTGCCATCTTCCAAGCGAAAAGAAAGAGGAGAGCCAATATAATAGACGGCTTTTGAAGGATTTCTGGGTGTATCCAATTTCATTATTTTTTGAGAAAAAATAAAAATTGGGAAGCAAATTGTAAGTAAAACGATGTAAAAACGCATAGTAAGTAATTGGATAATGTATTATTGACAATAGATAGTACGAATAGTATAACGTCGCGGTGCGTAAAATGCTGTTCTTATTTTCAGACAAAAAAACGCTAAATGTTTAGCATCGTGGTAAATTGTCTAAACATATAGCATTGGGGGATACCCCCTCAGTATTTTTGAAAATTGATCGAGGAATATCATCTATAAAATAAACTTGATCAACGTATTACATCTATCCTCCAGCGTTAGGCTTTAATAATGTTGCCTACTGCTTATTTCAAAATGCTTATTTATTTCACGCTTGTCAAACCATATTTTATTTTCATAATTTTCACCTCCACGCGGCGGTTGAGTTGGCGGGTATTTTCGGATTTATTATCTGTTAAAGGCTTGCTGCTACCATAGCCAACCACTTCAATACGTTTAGGATTTATTCTATTTCTAACTAAAAACTTCTTTACTTCTGCTGCCCTATCTTCTGATAATTTTAGCAAAGTTTCGGGCGTTCCATTCATATCAGTATGCCCTTCGATACGGATGCACACCTCTGGATAACGTTTCAAAACTTCCGCTAAATAATCTAACTCTAAATACGAATCCTTTTGAATAATAGGCGTTGACCGTTGGAAATAGATAGGATTGAGTGATATATTAACGTTTTCTGCTAAGGAATCTACTTTCAAAATAATTTCTTGCGCTTGATTATAATACACGCTTTTATCATATTGCACAATTACTTCATGGTTGATATAGCCAGGCTTGTAGGCTGTCATTTTTATGGGTTTGCCTTGCTTGACTTTTATTAAAAAATTACCCCCAATGGTTTCCATATATTTTTCATAATTCGGGTTGTCTGAACTGCCATACAACACTTTCCCATCAACGGGCATACCCGTTTGGGCATTAATAATTTTACCCTTCACCAATACCTCTTGTTCAACTGGTGGAGAAATTTTAACACGGTATATATCACTCGTCCCGTTGCGGCGCGATGAAAAATACAAACATCCTGTTGCGGCATTAAAATACGGTTGGCTTTCATCTGCCGTCGTGTTGATAGGCGTAACGAAACGGCGAGGTGCAGTCCAGTTGTCCCACGTATCATCTAAGCGAATAATATAAAACAAATCCAGTCCACCTACTACAGGGTAGCGATTTGAGGCGAAAAACAATTCGCGTCCATCGGGAGATAAATGTGGCGTAACTTCACGTGCGGCACTATTCACTTTTGCCCCTAAGTTTTTGGGCGCAGACCAATGGTTCTCACTGATTTTGTGCGAAATATACAAATCATTATCGCCGTAGCTATCCGATTTGGGTAACGACATAATCAACACATTGCCATCGCTACTCATGGTCAAACTAATGGCAGAACTAATGACATCATAATTGTCGATTTGCATCGGCACAGGGTCAGACCAAGTGCCATCTTCTTTTTGTTTGACGATAGAAAAGCCCTTATTCATGCCCCCTTCTCTCGAAAATTGATTGACTACCACAAATGAATTGGGTTCGGGCGTTAGTGAACAGATACTATTCGGAAGAGCATTATTCAGGGGCTTAGGCGGATGCACCAAGTGGTCGAACTGCGTTTCCTGCGTTTCGGCAAACCAAATATCTTGATTATAATCGGAACGAATGGGGTCGGCAATCGGCTTACCAGAAATTTCTGAATATATATTTTTAAGGTGATAGAGCAAGTCGCGGTAGGGTATGTCTTGCGAAATGTCTTTGCCGTCAATCCATAGTGTGCGGTTAAAATCGTAGCTACCCCCTCGCGTGAAATAGAGCGTTTGACCATCTAAACTGACAATGGGCGTGATTTCATCATATTCAGATGAATTGACTTTATCGTGTATTTTTTCGACAACATACTCCTGCTGTTGGGCATAGAGTATATTTAAACAAATAGATATGATAAAAATGAGTATGCTTGTTATACTTTTAGTAGTCATGAATGAACGGTTTTAGTAGTTCGTATGCAAAATTAATCTAATTTTTTGAAAAGAAAACAAAAAATGGATTACGCACGAAGCGAGACGGTAAGTAAATGTTTTGAAATTCAAAATCTTTACTTGCCTTCTCGCTTCGTGCGTAGATTTTAATACGCTAAAAACGTTTATATGTTAGTACGGTACACTACTATTTTTGAGCCAAAATAATTAGTTACACTTGCTAACACAGCTTATGCTTTCTGTGCACTTTGGGTGTTTAGATAGAATAAGTAGAAAATAAAATCTGACAAAATGACACAAAAAAACAGATGGCACTACACTTGCACGGCAATATTACCCTTCATACATGATATAAGTATTTTTTTTATAATTTTTAACAAAAACATATTCAACTCCTATGGTTACTGGCAATATATCGGTACAAACCGAGAACATTTTCCCTATTATCAAGAAATTTTTATACTCTGACCAAGAGATTTTCTTGCGCGAATTAATCGCTAATGCCGTGGATGCCACGACAAAATTGCAGACGCTTGCCAAACGTGGCGAAGTGCAAGGCGAAATCGGTGACACTACCATCGAAGTAAAAGTAGATACCGAAGGCAAAACCATTACCATCAGCGATAGAGGTATTGGTATGACCGCCGAAGAAACGCAGAAATACCTATCAGAAGTAGCTTTTTCAAGTGCTTCCGAATTTTTGGAAAAATATAAAGAGGGTAGTATTATTGGGCATTTTGGCTTGGGTTTCTATTCGGGTTTTATGGTCGCGCACAAGATTGAAGTGGTGACGAAATCCTATAAAGATGCGCCCGCCGTCCGTTGGATATGTGATGGGTCTACTCAGTATTCTATCGAAGAAACGCTCAAAGCGCATCGTGGTACAGACATCATTTTGCACGTTGGCGAAGAGGAAAAAGACTACCTCGACCAGTACAAAATTGAAGGATTATTGGATAAATATTGTAAATTTTTACCTATTCAAATCCAATGTGGTACCAAGCAAGATGATGGAAAAGAGCTGCCAAATATCATCAATAATACATCACCCGCTTGGAAAAAAAGCCCAAGCGAATTGACGGATGCCGACTATGCGGCTTTTTACAGCGAACTGCACCCAATGCAAGCTGCGCCTTTATTTTGGATACACTTGAATATTGATTATCCTTTCAATTTGACGGGTATCCTCTATTTTCCGCGTGTATCCAATGCGATGGAGGCGCATAAAAACAAGGTGCAACTCTATTGCAATCAGGTATTTGTAACGGACGATGTGAAAGAGATTTTACCCGAATTTTTGACCCTTTTGCACGGTGTTATTGACTCGCCCGACATTCCTTTAAACGTTAGCCGTAGTGCTTTACAAAGTGATAGAGAAGTGAAGAAAATAACGCAATATATCACTAAAAAAGTCGCGGACAAATTGGCTGAATTGTTCAAAAATGACCGCGAGGATTATCAAAAGAAATGGAACGACATTGGTATATTTGTCAAATATGGCTATATTTCTGATGAAAAATTTGCAGAAAGGGCTAAAGAATTCACATTATTCAAAACCGTTGATAGTGACTATTACACTTTTGAGGAGTTGAAAGAAAAAATAAAAGACAACCAAACAGATAAGCACAATCGTTTGGTGATAATATATTCCAATAACCTCCAAGCGCATCATATGGCGATAGAAGCAGCGAAAGCGCGTAACTTTATTGTGCTTGAAACTGATGCAGTCATTGACAATCACTATATTCAAAAATTAGAATACAGTGGTGAAAATGTATCATTTGTGCGCGTGGATAGCGATACTGCGGATAATTTGGTACAAAAAGATGAGAAACGCGAAACGATATTGAACGAAACGGAACAAGAGAAAGTGAAAACGACCTTTGAGTCCGTGACAAAAAGTACCCCCTCAGTATCTGTCGAGTTAAAACCGCTTTCACCCGATGACCAGCCTGTGCTTATCACTCGCAGCGAATATATGCGTCGTATGAACGAAATGCGCCAATTTACGCAATCGGAAATGGGTTCTATGTTTCCTGATATGGTAAACGTAATTGTCAATACAAATCACCCTTTAATTGCTGATAAGTTACTGACTATCAATGATGAAGCGGGTCAAACGCAATTTGCCCAATATCTTTTTGACTTGGCACGTATCTCGCAAGGTATGCTAAGCGGCGCAGATTTGGCAGCGTTTGTGAAGCGTAGTTTGGAATTTGTGAAATAAATTTTATTTATAAATTTTTTGCAAAAGTTTTAATACCCTGAATTTTCCAATGAGGAAAATTCGGGGTTATTTTTTTCTATTAACTGTAAAATTTAAGTCATAAACAAAACACGCTGTTTTATTCCACTCAAAGCACCCGTACCTTTGCAGTATTAAATCAACAAGTCTTGAAAAATGCTGTCTAAATCAATATCAACGATGTGCTTTTTGCTATACTGCAATTCTGTTGCAATAGCGCAAGGTATATCTATTGACAGTCTTCCAATTGCTGAAAAACAACTCGCCACTTTTGTACTCACTTCAAATTATAAGCCTACTGGATTGGATAAAACGGTGATGCCTGTACGGGTATTGTCTATGAAATCATTACAATCATTAGGCGTTCAGAATGTCGGTGAAGCTTTGCGCTATCAATCTAATATCCGTTTGCAACAAGACAATATATTGGGCGCAGGTATTTCCATGATGGGCATATCGGGCGAGAATGTAAAGATATTGCTTAATGGCGCACCTATTACGGGTCGGATGAACGGCAATATTGACCTCAATCAAATGCCCATTGAGAATATTGAGCGTATCGAAATCGTAGAAGGTCCTATGTCTGTATCATATGGTACGAACGCCTTAGCGGGAGTCATTAATGTTATAACAAAAAAAGCATTATCAAAAAATATTGATTTTCAAGCCAATAGCTATTATGAAAGCGTTGGTACACTCAATACATCGGGGTCGTTGGGTTTTCAAAAAGACAACCATACGCTGATAATATCTGGTGGGCGCAATTTTTTCAATGGCTGGTCAGTAGCGGATACATCGCGTTTTCAAGAATGGAAACCCAAAGTGCAATACTACGCCGATGGCAATTATAATTTTACGAAAGGAAGGACACAATTTAATATTTCAAGCAATTATTTGAACGAATACATCATCAATAAGGGTCGCCCATTGAAGCCTTATTTTGAAAATGCCTTTGATGATACGTACAAAACAAGCCGCTTTACGAATACAGCAAGCGTCAATCACACATTCAGCAAAGGTTGGCGCGTGACTGGTATGTTGTCATTAAGTCAATTTGAAAGGACTAAAAACACCTACTACCGTGATTTAGTAAACGTTAATCAAATCTTAACTGAAAATGAAAGCGACCAAGATACGACCCGTTTCGATTTGATAGCGGCACGCGGCACAATCGCTCAAACAGCTTCCGAAAAACTGAATTATGAAGCGGGTTTCGACATCAATTACGAAACAGGAATGGGTTTGCGGTTGCAAGACAAACAACAAGTGATGGGGGATTATGCGGCGTTTGCTTCGGCAGAGTGGCAAATTATCAAAGGTGTGACTGTTCGCCCTGGCTTGCGTTATACGCATAACACAACCTACGATGCACCCCTTATTCCAAGCCTCAGTGTGAAATGGGCATTGACGGAAAACTGGACAATGCGTGCCTCTTATGGAAAAGGTTTTCGTGCGCCAAGTTTGAAAGAATTGTATTTCTTTTTTGTGGATATCAACCATAACATTAGGGGCAACGAATACCTCTTGCCTGAACAAAGCCACAGCATCAACACTGTAACAAACTATAAAAAAGCCATTGATAAGCGCGTGTATAAATTTGAGTTAAGTACGTTCTACAACGATATTGAAAACTTAATAACACTCGGCGTTCAGCCCTATGAAGCCAACGCTTATCGCTACATCAATATCGGTGAATTGACAACTTTTGGTGGGCAGGTATCCGGCGAATTGGTGAATGAAAATTGGTCAATCGCGGCAGGAGGTGGTTTAACAAAACGAAACAATGTATTTAAAAATCGACCTTACACAACAGATACTTGGGAAGCGCGTAGCAACCTAACATATACAATTCCGAAAATTAATGTAAATGTAAACCTATGGTTTCGCTATTTGGGCAAGCAATTAGGCTACGTTTTGAATGAAGAAGAAGAGGTGCAACCTACGTTTTTAGACGCATATTCTATGTCAGATGTAGGTTTTTCTAAAAAAATGACAAATGGTAAAATAATTGTTAATTTAGGCGTAAAAAATTTATTTAATATACAAAATATTCAATCACAATCGGTTACGAGTGGGCATAGCAATTCAGACGGATTTTCGCCCTTAGCAATGGGAAGATTTTTTTTCACAAAAATCGAAATTCGTTTGTAAATGTGAGTTGCAACATTTATATTTGCACTTACTATCTCGCTTACGCCTTCTGTAAGCCACTGAATCACGAATTAAGAATGTCGTTTCATAATTTAAGTATTAGTGTTTTGAAGGTTGGGCGGCAATTGGCAGGTTCGCTTGCCGTTGCCGCTTTTTTTATTTTAGCCACTACTGGATGCTTAATTGAAGAACAACCCGTTCTGCCCTTTGACCGTGGCAGCTTAACGACCCGCAGCCTAAATCTTGCCAGTGATTACCGCAATCAAATTTATTACAGTTTAGAAAAAGACAGCATCATCCGTCAAAACCTCAAAACGGATTGGGATTTGGCTTTTGAGTCAAATACTGAGGGGGTGAAGGTTTTTCTCAATTCTTCAAAATTGATGGCGAGTTTGAAAACCAATATATCTAATATCGAAGACTTGAAAGATATAGCTGGTTTAACGCGCGTATATGACGTTATTAATCGCTCTAATATCACTGCAATTGGCGATGTCAGAGACTTGAAAAATGCCTTTTGGATAGATAGGGGTTTTGATGAATTAGGTGACCCCTTAGATATTGTAAAAGTGAAGTTTGAAGGGGTGACAGCAAAAGATTATACATTAAAAGTTGCCAAGCAAAATGAACGGCTACCTACAACTATTGTGGTCGAAAAGGATCCGAAAGTTAATTTGGTCTATCTATCGTTCACGAATAATAAAGTTGTCAAACTTGACCCACCAAAAGACGATTGGGATTTGTATTTTACCCAGTATCTCCATTATTTTAATGAAGCAAACCCCAATTACATAGTCACGGGAGCTATTCTGAATCCGAACAAAACCGTAGCAGTAGCTGACTCCAGTTTAGAGTTCAAAAAAATTGACATTAATGTGGCAAAAGGCTTCAAACTAACTGCCCAACCAGACGTTATAGGTTACAGTTGGAAAAATTTTGTAAATAATATTTACACCATCAATACTCATTGGAATTATATCATTCGAGATTCAAAAGGTTTTTATTACAAATTGCGTTTTATTGATTTTTACAATGAAAAAGGGGCGAAAGGCGTACCCAAGTTTGAATTTCAAAAATTATAAATTTATTTTTTATGTCTAAATTTCTTACATTTTTTGTAGCATGTACGCTTCTAATTACCAAAACATCAGCACAAATAACTCTCGATACTATTTCTATTGGCGCAGGTTATACCCAACAAGTATGGTATAAAATTGAATCCGATAAAGAAGCAAAAGCCCCCACGAACAATTGGGATTTGGCTTTTTCAACGCGTATTAGTCGCGATGCGTCTATCTGGGTTAATCCTAATGCAACGCTGTATAGAGCCAGTGCACCTATATCAGCGTGGGCTACCATGCAAGTAGATACTAATGCCCTTACACCCGATAAGCAACAATTTAACGCAGATTCGGTTTGGTACACTGGGGCGTTCAACTATACAGGGGACAACCTATTTAACTATGGCTGGGGTACTTATAATTTCATTTCGCACAATGTTGTAGGTGATTCTGTTTATGTCATGAAGACGGTGACTGGTGCGTGGAAAAAGATATATATCGAAAAATTGGCTTACGACACTTCTTATTTCGTTAGGTATGCTGACTTGAATGGTCAAAATGAAAAAACATTCGAGTTGAAGAAGAAAAGTTTTGCAGGAAAATATTTTGGTTACTATTCTTTTGCTTCTGATAATATCGTAGATAGAGACCCCCTCAGTAAAGATTGGGATTTGGTGGCTTGGCGATACATTGGCTTAACGCCCAACCCCGCAACAGGCAAACTGGAAAATTATCCCCTTACAGGCATTTTCAGTAGTGATGAAGCAAGAGTAGCGAAAGTAAGAGATGAACGGGTGGACATAAGCCGCTTGGATTATAAAACACAAATAAATGTCATTGGTGCAGATTGGAAATCATTTAGCCCTCAAACCAATCGTTGGGCAGTTGCAGATAGTACGGCTTATTATGTGAAAGTATCGAGTGGTAAAATTTATCGTATCGTTTTCACAGGCTTTGGTGGTAGTGCTAATGGCAATATGATTTTCACAAAACAAGTGCTCACAACGTCAAGTGTGAAAGACCCACTTAATGGTATTGCTTCATTAGGCGTGTATCCAAATCCTGTTACTGACGGCAATATTACGATAGTCTATGATTTAGGTAAAAACATCAATGAAGCACAAACGACTGATATTCAATTATTTAATATGGCAGGGCAAACTATTTTTGCTCAAAAAGCACAAAATACTGAGGGGGTACAACAAATCACATTGCCGTTGTTGGATTTGAAAGCGGGTATCTATATTGCGCGTATCAACTGGCAAGGCAAGTCTTTGACGCAGAAGGTTGTTGTGAAAAATTAAGATAAGAGATAATTGATAATGGGTTCAAAATCAATAAATCCGTTGGGATTTGTACGTTTATAGACAATATATCTGAAAATGTAAAACGAATCCGTAGGATTCACACGTAAAGTGCGAATCCTACGGATTCGTTGGCAGAGGCGCATTGATTTATTCTATAAACGTACAAATCCTAACGGATTTATTGATTTTGAACCCATTATTCGCATTGATAATATTTCAAGTGTCATACGTTTCGAAAACGTATGACACCTTTTTTATTATCCTAAAAAATCTCTTGCAAAATTTTCAAAGAATTGATTTCGGGAAAGTTATCAATATGCAAACGGTAATAATCAATGAGGGCATTGAGCAATTGTTGTCTTTCGGTACGCGATATTTTTAGAGCAGTCGTATCTTGCCAATCCGTAACGATGACACCCCTCAGTATTTTTGAGAGATGAGCGTCTAAAAAATGCACATGACCAACTGTTTCTTTCGTAAAAATGCCTTCTTTGAGGTCAAAAACACTGCCTTCAGTATAAGTTTCTTTGTGGGGTTGAAAGCCGAGATGCGCAGAGAGTTGTACCAAAAAAGTCAAATGGATATTGACATAGTTACCAACTGTTTCATCTAAATATTGAAAAACGGTATATAGAAAATTAAAAAGCGCGGGATTTTCTTCGGTTTCTCTTATTGAACGGCGCGTCACTTCTGCCATAAAAAGACCAATAGACGATTTTTTGACATCAAATGGTAGGCTGGTATAAATATGTGCCGCTTTCATTTCTTTTATGCGATTGAGCTTATTACTATCCCCCCCATCGTAACATACCAAATCAATCAGCGACATCACTTGCAACAGCCCTGCCGATACCTTCGACTTTGGCACACGCACCCCACTCACGATATACCCCCTCAGTCCTTTGGCTTCGGTATATACGTCCATAATAATACTCGTTTCGCTGTATTTGACGTTGCGGAGTACGATACCTTTTGTCTTTAATATCATGTTAGGCGATAAATTCTTGCCTCAAAAGGTTGAAGCATCGTGTAAGATACGCTTGTTTTATAATTTGTTAATTCAATTTTTATGTCGTTATAACGCACGCTGTTCAATATAGGGGTTATATCAATTGCTTTTTTATAAAAACTATTGATTATCAATAGTTTATCCCTATCTAATGTACGTGTATAGGCATATATGCTCTCATCATTGGGCGTAATATCTTCAAAATCACCATATACCAAAACGGGATTATCTTTTCTAAATTGAATTAGTTTTTTATAATAATTAAGGATAGAATGAGGGTTCGCCTTATCTTTTTTCACATTAATTTTTGTGAAATTAGGGTTGATTTTGAGCCACGTTTTTGCCCCCTCAGTAAAGCCCGCTTGGGGTGTATCAGACCACTGCATAGGCGTACGTGCGTGGTCGCGAGCAATGCGATTGGTAGCTTTTAGAAAATCTTTTTTTGAACGTTTTTGCTTTAAAATAAGGCTATTCCAAGCATTTTTGACTTGAATATCATCAAACTCGTGAATACTATCAAAACGGCAATTGGTCATACCAATTTCATCGCCTTGATAAATATAGGGCGTACCCCTCAATGTCAGAAGCACTGTGGCGAGCATTTTAGCCGAAATTTCGCGGTATTTGCCCGTATTTCCCAAGCGGCTTAGAATACGCGGATTGTCATGATTGCCCCAATACACACTGTTCCAACCATCGGTTTTGAGCGTATCATCCCATTTTTTGAAAATAGTTTTGAGTTGGGGTAAGGTAAACTCGGGCGCAGGTTCTACAAAATTAATTTCATCGCGTGGTACGGCATGGTCGAAATGGAAAACCATTTGCAGTTCGTTTCTCTCTTTGCCCACATAATCCAGAGCCTCTTTTGTGGTGACACCAAAAGCCTCACCGACGGTCATAATATCGTATTTTGACAGTACTTCTGTATTCATTTCTCTTAAAAACTCATGAATGCGGGGACCATTGGCGTAAAACGCTAAACTGCCATCCGAGTTAGGGAAATCTTGATTTTTTGATAAAAAAGCTATCACATCCATACGGAAGCCATCAACGCCTTTTTGTAGCCAAAAATGCATCATTTGATATATCTCTTGCCGCAATCTTGGGTTTTCCCAATTCAAATCAGGTTGTTTGGCAGCAAATAGATGCAGAAAATACGCTTGTGTGGTATCATCAAAAGTCCAAGCCGAGCCACTAAAAAAAGACCGCCAATTGTTTGGTAGCGAGCCATCAGCCTGTGCTGGTTTCCAGATATAGTAATCCCGATAGGGATTGTCTTTTGACATTTTGCTTTGCTGAAACCAAGCGTGTTCATCGCTGCTATGATTGACAACGAGGTCAATCATCAATTTCATATCCCTATCGTGTATGCCTTTTAGGAGGGCATCAAAGTCTGACATAGTGCCAAAATCAGGCATAATGCTTTGATAATCAGATATATCGTAACCATTGTCAGCATTAGGAGAAGCATAAAAAGGAGAGAGCCAAATAACATCAATACCCAAGTCTTTGAGATGGTCGAGTTCAGATATGATACCTCTCAAATCGCCAATGCCATCACCATTCGCATCTTTAAACGAGCGCGGGTATATTTGATACACGATGGCTTCTTTCCACCATTTTTTATCGGCATTGTTCAAAACTGTCATACATTATCTTTTTTCAGCAAAAAATTTTTTGATAAGGGCAGAGCAATCGTCTTGCAAAATACCCAATGCTACTTTCGTTTTGGGGTGCAATACGTCTTTGCCAAACCGCATAAACCCGCGTTTTTCATCACTTGCGGCGAACACCAAACGCCCCAGTTGTGCCCAAGCCAATGCGCCCGCGCACATCACGCAAGGCTCTAAAGTCACATAAAGCGTACATTCGTCAAGGTATTTGCTGCCCAAGTATTCAGAAGCGGCGGTCAAAGCGATAATTTCGGCGTGGGCAGTTACATCATGCAGCCGTTCCGTCTGGTTATACCCCCGCGCTATAATGCGACCATTACAGACTATAACAGCCCCCACAGGTACTTCGCCCGCTAAAGCCGCTTTTTGCGCTTCATTCATAGCTTGCCGCATGAAATGTTCATCGTTCATAAATAACTTTTGCTTGATGTTTAATATGATTACTACCTGGATTCTTAATTCTACTTTGGCACTCTAAAAAACTATGATTTGTTTTGCATGCTTGGCAGGACGAAGGGCTGTTTTTGATTTTCTTATAATAAAAAATTAGAGCGCAAAATTAGGATTAAATATGCATTAAATATTCAATTATGCGTTTTTGCGGGTCGAAGGGAGCTAAATCGCCCAACCCTAACGATTTGACTGCAATTTTAATGATTTCTGCTTGATCTATATCTGTTTGGCTACCTTGTTTTTTCAAAAAATAAATACCCGCTTCAATTAATACTCGTTTCGGTAAAAGACCTATCAATTCAGAACCTGTCACCCGCAATCCATATCGCTCGGCACTTTGACAACAGGCTTCAAAAGCCATATGCAGAGGTGTCGTGTTAATATCCGTCACGTTCATGGACACTTGCGCTATACCATACTCTTCAATAAAC
>JAYVKQ010000267.1:0-4875 GCA_043768285.1 Saprospiraceae bacterium
GGTTTAGTTTGACCGATAGCCCTCAAAATGGGACTATCTCGATGAATCCGAATGGAACATTCACTTATACCCCAAAACCTAATTTTAACGGTATTGATAGCGTGCATTACAAAGCCTGCGACATAAAAGGCGCATGTGCCACAGCAACAATAATTATTACGGTCAATCCAGTGAATGACCCGCCTACCCTTTCCAATAGCACCCCCTCAGTACAAGAGGATATCCCGTTCTCTGGAAACGTGGCACCCAACGCAAATGATATTGACCCGAATTTGGATAATTCAAGTTTCGCTTTAGTGGATGCGCCTTTAAATGGCACAATCACTATGAATCCAAATGGTGCATATACTTATACCCCAAAACCTAATTTTAATGGCGTGGATAGCGTTCATTACAAAGTATGTGATTTCAGTGGAGCTTGTGCTACTGCAACACTTATTTTCACTATATCAAATTTAAATGATGCACCTACACTGACAAATGCCACACCTATTTTACAAGAGGATACACCTTTAAATGGCAGTGTACAACCCAATGCGAGTGACAGTGACAATAATTTAAACCCAAATAGTTTTGCCCTATTGGACAGTCCTAAAAATGGGACGATGAATATGAATCCCAATGGCACTTTTACCTACACCCCAAATCCAAATTTTAATGGAAAAGATAGTGTACATTACAAGGTGTGTGATGTGACGGGCGCATGTGTTTCGGCTACCATTATTTTCACAGTCAATCCTGTAAATGATGCGCCTACTTTGAGCAACGCTTCGCCGGCTGTACAAGAAGATGCTCCGACCACGGGCAATGTCGCACCCAATGCTGCGGATGCGGATGGCAATTTAAATCCCAATAGTTTTACGACAACGGATTTGCCTAAAAATGGGCTTATAAATATGAATCCAAACGGCACTTTTACGTACACGCCGAAGCCCAATTTCAGTGGTATAGACAGTGTGCATTATAGAGTTTGCGATTCGACCAATACTTGTACCACGGCAACTTTAACATTCAATGTGTCGCCCGTGAATGACGCGCCATTATTGACAAATGCTGCCCCAACTTTGGCTGAAGATATGCCATTGACCGCCAGCGTTTTATTAAATGCCAGTGATGCGGATGGTAATATGAATCCCAATAGTTTCGAAGTGACCGATAGCCCGATGAATGGTACTATTAAAATGAATCCAAATGGTTCTTATGTTTATACCCCAAAACCTAATTTTAACGGTGTAGATAGCGTCCATTACAAGGTTTGTGATATGAGTGGTGCGTGCTCTTCTGCTACCATCCTTTTTACCATCACGCCAGTAAATGACCCGCCTTCGCTTTTGAACGCTACCCCAGCTTTGGATGAAGATTTGCCTTTTACTGCCAGTGTTTTACCCAATGCAAGCGATATTGATAATAATCTAAATCCGAATAGTTTTGCGGTTTTAAATAGCCCTCTTCATGGTACAATAACGATGAATACGAATGGTACTTACACTTATAAACCCACTCTCGATTATTCGGGTCAGGATAGCGTGCGCTATCAAGTGTGTGATATGAGTGGCGTTTGTACTTCAGCAACCATTGTATTCAATATCAGTTCAATCAATGATGCGCCTACCCTTTCCAACACTACCCCCTCAGTAAATGAGGATGCCGTATTGACTGGAAATGTTGCACCCAATGCTAAGGATATTGACAATAATTTAAACCCCAATAGCTTTGTTGTCGTGGATAATCCATTGAACGGAACCATTCTGATGCAGCCAAATGGTACTTATACCTATACCCCAAAACCTAATTTTAACGGTATTGATAGCGTGCATTATCAGGTATGTGATTCTACTAAAGCCTGTACTTCGGCTTCGATAATAATCACCGTCAATTCTGTAAACGATGCGCCTATTGTCAGTACTGCTACCCCCTCAGTACAAGAGGATGTACCACAGTCGGGAACCGTTTTACCGAACTCATTTGACCCCGATGGGAACCTTAATCCGAATAGTTTTATTTTAATGGATAGTCCTAAAAATGGGACAATCACGATGAACGCAAGCGGCACTTATGTGTACACACCCAATCCGAATTTTAATGGAAAAGATAGTGTGCGTTATCAAGTTTGCGATTTTACGGGCTCTTGTACGCAAGCAACCATTATTTTCACCGTCAATCCAGTGAATGATGCTCCAGTGGCAACCAACGCTACCCCCTCAGTAAATGAGGACTTTGCGTACAATGGCAGCGTTTCACCTAATGTAACTGATGCCGACAATAATTTAAATAATAATAGTTTTACGCTATTGGATAACCCAGTTAATGGCACGGTTTCAATGTCACCCAATGGTAATTATATCTACACCCCTCGCCCCAATTTTAATGGCGTGGATAGCATTCATTATCAAGTATGCGACCTAAGCGGTGCTTGTGCCTCTGCAACCATCATAATTACGGTAAAACCTGTGAATGATGCGCCTAAGTTCAACGTCACAGCCCCTCAAGTAATGGAAGATTCGCCCGTGACTTTCTGCGGAATAGTGAATGACAATGATTTGGGTGATGTTTTCAATACTCGACTTTGCAATCAGCCGAAAGGTTTGGTGACTCCTTCATTTAATAATAATCAATTATGCATTGAATATACGCCAAGCAAAGATTATAACGGCTTGGACACCATTTGTATGCTCGTGTGCGATAGAGGAGGCTTATGTGATACAGTTAAAATTCCGTTGAACATCATCCCGATTAATGACGCGCCCAATTTGATTGTCAACCCAATAAATGTGCCAGCGGATTCGACAATTATTCAGTGCTTTTTAATCAGCGACCCCGATATTGGTGAAACGTTTTCAGCGTCATTTTGCGATGTTCCAAAGGGAAACGCTAAGATAAAAGTTGAAAATGGCAATGTTTGTATCAATTACAGCACTAAATTCCCGAATTTTGAAAACGATGCCATTTGCGTAGTCTTGTGCGATAAAGCGGGCGCGTGTAGCCAAGCCTACATCCCCGTTACCGTTACGCTTTGCGATGATAAAACGCCCCCGATTTTGACTTGTCCTGAAAACGTGGACGTATCATCGGCAGGAACCGTTTTGAGTGACCGAAGTAAATTCATTTTACAAAGTTCTTTAGCGGATAATTGTACTGGCGTTTATCTTGGTTTTAACTTACCAACGGCAAAGGATGATTGCAGCATTCCGTATGTACAACAAATTGACGGCATTAAAAGTGGTGGTATTTTCCCGAAGGGTCTGAATGTTTTGACTTTTGAGGCGTTGGATAATAACGGTAAAAAATCAAATTGCAAGGTAGAAATCAACGTGTCAACAGTTCAATTATTGAGCGTAGATGCCGTATCAGCTTGTATTAATGAAACCTTGAATTTTCAAGGAAAAGCCCTTAGTGAAGTCATTTATACTTGGAAAGGGCCCGATAATTTGACCACCACTGGCAGCACTTTGACGGTGCCCATCAATAATACCAATCAAAAAGGCTTGTATATATTGACCGCCGTTTTTAAAAACAATTGCTATTTAAAAGATACCATCACCGTCAATGTCAATAATGCACCTAAAATACTAAATGATTCATTTGTGTTGGCGATGGATGCCACGCTGACTGAAAACGTTTTAAAGAATGACGTTCTGTTAAATGGGGTCAATTTCACGGTTAGGGTGCGGGATAATGCCTTAAATGGAACTTTAAATCTTAAAAAAGATGGTACAATCACATATCAGCCCATTTTTGGTTATAAAGGCACTGACAATTTTAGCTACGAAGTGTGTACCGATATTTGCCCCAATGTATGCCAAAAAGCGAATGTTATTCTGAACGTTTCAGATGCTTTTACCAAGGAATATAAAGCCAACGAAGTCATCACACCCAATAATGATGGCTTCAATGATGCCTTAATTATTGAAGATTTTGATGCCGCATCGCCGAATAATAAAAGTACAATTGTGATATATAGCCAGTGGGGCGAGCTTGTGTATAAAGCCGCGCCGTACAAAAATGATTGGACTGGTACATTCAAGGAACTCCCCCTGCCTGATGGTACCTACTATTTCATTTTTAAAGCAACACCTACAAGCCAAGCCACCAAATCGTTTATTACTATTTTACGGTAAAATATCTTAAATTTAAATAGGGCGTTACCCTATTCTAACATTTTACGCCCTTTTAGGGCTGATTATTTGAATTGGAATCTGGAATTTGAAATCTGGAATTAGAAATTTAAAATCAGAAAATTTTGACATACTAAGCATGAGAAACTATACCTTTTTTATCCTTTTTTTAATGGTTTGTTTTAAAACCCAAGCCCAACAAGAAGCGCATTACTCGCAATTTATGTACAATAATTTGCAAGTAAATCCGGGTTTTGCGGGCTCCCGAAGAGTGGCTTCGTTTAGTGCCCTTTATCGCAATCAATGGATTGGTTTCAAGGGCAATCCACGGTCATTTTTAGCGGGGTTTGACATGCCATTGCCTAATTTCAACAAGCTTGGTTTGGGCGTCATGGTTTCAAATCAATCTGAGGGCATTGTCAATCGCATGGCGGTGACCCCCTCAGTATCTTACGCAATTATTCACACCGATGAGAGCACTTTAAGGCTCGGTATCAGCGCCTCATACCGCCAATATAAATTTGATTTGCAGAGCACAAATGTCAATATTCGAGAGAGACAAGACCCCACCCTAAGCGAAGATGACAATCCGAATTTCAATAATATGAATATCGGCATGGGTATTTATTACGATAGAAAAAATATATACGCCGGCTTTTCAATTCCTAACTTGAACGAAAACCCTTTAATAATCACTCAAAATACCAAAACGCCTTTAAAAGGTAAAGAAAGTCGGCATTTTTACGGCATGGTTGGCGGG
>JAYVKQ010000268.1:0-9097 GCA_043768285.1 Saprospiraceae bacterium
CAATTATACTGTACCAACTGCAAGTGCAGGCTCAACAGTTACAGTTGAAAGTGGTCCTGCAAATGGCTCATGCCAATTAGTTAGTAATAATGCTTACACGGTTGTTTTTAAAGCGACATCAAGTACTTGTGATAAAATAGCAAGATGTACTTTGACTATCAAAGTAAATCCATTCGTAAACCCTTGTGCAACAGACGTAACAGGTCCTGTTATCTCAAATTGCCCTGCCAATCAATCATTGACTATTAACTCCGATTGCGAGCGCGTATTCTGGACGGCTCCTACGGCAACTGATGCTTGTAGTAATCCAACTACTTTGACATTTGTAACATCACCAATTGAAGGTAGAGGGAATGGCTCTTGTTACACACCTGGTGTTACAACTGTGACCTATACTGCTACAGATGCAAAAAGCAATAAATCAACTTGCTCTTTCACCATCACTATTACAACTACCTGTAGTAATATCACTGATCCTGGTACTATAAGTGGTGATCAATCCCTTTGCCGTAGCGGAACTTTGACACCTATCAATTCTACGCGTGCTGCATCTGGCGGTACAGGTCCTATTGAGTATTTGTGGATGTATTCTGATGGTACAAGTACCTTTGACCCAACTACGTGGACAGTCATACCAAACCAAACTGGAGCAAGTTTGACCAACTTCCCTACTTTGACAAAAACAACGTATTTTATTCGTTGTGTACGTAATGCGGGGTGTTTATTCTATAAAGAATCTAATATTGTTACTAAAACAATTTCTGCTTGTTTACAAAGTGGTTCTGCTTTCCAGAGCATTAATTTAGTGACCGTTAGTACACACCAAGTGCGTGTTGATTGGATTACAAAAAATGAAGTTGACGATACCAAATATGTCATTGAACGTTCTTATGATGGCATCAACTTTATGGAAATAGGCGAAATGAAATCTAAAAAACAAGCCTTGAATATGTATCAATATTCAGATATGAATCCTAAAATGGGGCGCAGCTTCTATCGGGTAAAACATATTGAATCCAATGGTGCTTTAGATTTTTCTAAAATAAAAAGCACAGTATTATATGCAAATGGCGGCGAAGCTGTAGCAACATATCCAAATCCAACAACAAACGCCTTGTTTGTTGAGATTTTAGATACTGACAATGCAGAAGGTGTTATCGAAGTGTATAATGCCTATGGTCTTTTAGTAAAAACAGAAAAATTCTCGAAATCTCAAGCGCGTTATGAAGTGAATATGACTAATTTGCCTACGGGTGCTTACGTATTCAAAATTCGCCAAACAGATGGTCAAGTGAAATCTGTTAAAGTGACAAAACAATAAGAAGGTTTTTTCTAAAAAACCTTTAAAAATACTGAGGGGTGCCCGTAAAGGCATCCCTCTTTTTAATGTATGAACTTTTAGGTATTGCTCAATGTTTAAACGTAGAATAAAAATACATACCTATGGCTCTAAAATCTATTAAAGCAATCTTTCAAGGCAAACCTCAGCGTGTGGGCGATGGTTTTATTGGGCGCAGCCTAATACCACACAATAACTTCCACGATTTCAGCCCTTTTATGTTACTTGACCATCATGGTCCCATGACAGTTCATCCATCACCGATACCCAAAGGCGTTGATGCCCATCCGCATCGGGGTATCGAGACCATCACCATCGTCTATGAAGGGGCTTTGCAGCACCGTGATTCGGCAGGTAATAAAGGGACGCTTTTCGCTGGTGATGTGCAATGGATGACTGCCGCCTCGGGTCTGGTACATGAAGAAAAACATGAAATAGAATTTTCAAAAAAAGGCGGCGTTCTAAATTTTGTGCAGTTGTGGACAAATTTGCCCCGTGCCTATAAAATGACACCGCCGCGCTATCAAGAAATTGCAGCGGCTAATACTCCAAACCACCAAATTACTGAGGGGGTCACTATGCGCCTGATTGCTGGCGAAACAATGGGCTTGAAAGGCGTTGCCGATACCTACAATCCTGTTTTTCTGGCAGATGTCATTGTCTCTCAAAAATCAGATTTTACGTTGCAACTACCTGAAAACCAAAATCTTGCGATATACCCAACCGAAGGCAGTATTACCTTAAATGGTGAAAAAACGATAGCTGTCAACGAAATCGCCTTACTCAAACAAGATGGAACAGACGTTACTATTTCAGCTACAGATGCGGCGCGTTTTCTCATATTGGGCGGCGAAAGCATCAACGAACCCATCGTGAGCTATGGTCCTTTTGTGATGAATACACCCGAAGAAATTCGAGAAGCTATCTCAGATTATCAGACGGGTAAAATGGGTTTTTTAGCTTGAGTATTAATTGGTAGCACAATATTACATATTCATATTGTTAAATATGAGTGAAAAAAAATGGCATACTTGATAGAAATATCCAAGTATGCCATTGCTATAATTATGAACTGTGAGTATATTATAAAGTCCTCCACTTTGCTAAAAAAGACCCTTTTGAAAAAGAAAGTGTATCAGGTCTTGCAGTATTCACCCCTTTATAGTAAACCATATTCACATTAAATGTACCGCTATAATCAGTGTCACTTATTTTTTTTATCAATACCCAATTTTTGCTTATTGCTTTTTCATTAAGAATATACTCTTCTACAACTGCATCACCATCTTCAAGAAAAGTAGAGTAATAAGCGTAAGATAACGTTTTAGAAACAAACACAGGTTTTAGAAAAATAGTATCCTGTGTTATTGGGAGATTAACGAAATTTAACGCTTGTACTCTATAACCTAAATCATTGTAAACAGCTAAACCAACTAACAAACTATCGCTGTTTTTATTCATTTTGTTTATGACAGAAGCAGTACCTTTCCATTCTTTTCCATTGTGTTCCGCAAAGCTGTAAAACCTTTTTGCCTCTTTTTCTCGCTCGGTCTCTTCATTAGTTGTCTTTGAACAGCCTATGATAAAAGACAACAACATGAGTATATTGAAATACTTCATAATTTAGTGATTTATGACAAAACGTCGGTTAAAAATATTGTTACCTACTTGAATTCGACACATATAAATACCAGTTGGAAATTGGTTTGTTTGGATAACCTCTTTGTGTAAACCTTCGGACTTATACGTATTTGCGATATTTTTTATAATTTTACCAGTATGGTCAAAAATGTCAATTCGAACACTACCACTTTCTTTAACTTCATAGTCAATATTGAGTACATCAATACTTGGATTTGGAGACAATTCTAAGTAGTTATCCACATCTAATTTATCTGTAATTGTCTTTTCAGTATGAGCATCTGCCTTTGCGACATCATTACCGCGTTGTAAACAATATAAGCAGCCACTCAAATCGGCATTATTTGTAACAGTATGGAATAATGTAATACTTTGCCCAGAACCACATGTTACAGTAGCTCTCAAATAGAGAAATTGTTGATGTGGCATTGTAATAGATGAACAATTTGATGCCCCTAAACTATAAAAATTAAATCCATCGTAGCTAAACTCCCAATTGGCAGAAATATTACTTGAGCAAGAACACGTTTCAAGGCAAAAATCAAGATTATCTCCAGTATTAGCATAATAAGGTCCAGAAATAGACCCATTAAATAGTGCAGGTCTAAAGTTTGCGACTGCAGAGCCATTACCTCTTATCATTTGAGCATTATTCCTATCAAAATCCCCTGTACTTACACCTTCAAAAAGCACATCTGGATTAGAGCAAAAAGGTATTCTAACTTGGTTTAAAGGTAAAGTGGTAACTAAAGTTCTTCTTGTAATTGGATTTTCACAGCAAGTAAAGAAGACAAAACACTTTCGACACCTTGGGGTAGTAAAAATTTTACCTCGCGCACTTGGGTCTTCATAGTCTTCATGACCTGCTCCCATTAGATGCGCTAACTCATGTGGCATAGTCATTCTAGCCGCCGTTGCATCTGCTTCAACAACACAATATGCATCATTTGGATTTGCACCTCTATTCCAAGATGCGGCACCAAAAACAGGATTTGCATTATCCCTAAAATTTTCATCCGTAAATAAAACGACTAAATCTGCGTTAGCTTCATCACGCATCCTCATCGCTTCATCATTTGTTTGAAGATTACGTTGGGTTAAACCTATATCAGTACTCATTACATTTTCAGTAAAGAGTTGAACACCTGCCAATTCAAATGTCACATTATTGATGCGACTATTTAACATTATATTATTGGTTAATGCAATCATACTTTGGGCGAGAGATTGAGGGTCTGATACAAGACTTACTGCTGGAGCATATAGCACCAAAACTCTTATATTGTTACAAGAGACGGAAAGTGAACGAGTGGTTAATTCTGTAGGTGTTATAGGAGGTGATATGTTTGTAATATTATTAGATAGTCCTTGTCTGGGTTTATAACACTCTTGCTCAGTATATCTTTTTTCATCAATGCTAACAAACAAATTTTTGCTATTGCCCATATCCATTATTTCAAACATATCTGTATCAATATAAAGATGTCCAGTTACTTTACCATTGTTGACATTAAATAGTACAGTTCCTGAATTATCAGTGAGTTGTCCTATCCATATATATTTTTGTAGAGAATGGGTCTGAACAAAAGTAGCTTTAGCTTCAATTGTTTTATTATAGCCTGGTATCTTAAATCTAATAATATTCTTATCAATCATTGATTTAATATCACCCATTTTAATAGTTTTTACTGACTTATAGTGCTTGTTTTTTTTAATTTTATCATGTTTGTTTTTTTGTTCAGCATTCATGCCATTGGCAAAGTCAGTTTCTAAAACGTCTTGAAACAAATTAGATTGACTAAACAAAAATTGACTGAGCAAACAAAAAATGAAACACGTTGAAACACATTGAAACACATTGAAACACGTTGAAACACGTTGAAACACGTTGAAGTTAGAATTTTTCATCGTTATTGTTTTTGATTAAAAAAAAAGATTACTGTTAGCAAAGTAAGTGATAATTTTTTAGAAAGAGAAGTTATTAAAAGTTTTTTTTTGTCATTTTTTTTACTAAATTACATTTACATGCGGTATTCAGTTTGAGAATACTGAGGGGTAGCCCTTTATCCAAAAAAATATAGGAGACTTAAATATATTCTTCAAAGTTAGCTAACATAAACATAGAAACCCTATTTTTGCCCTTCAAAAATATACATTCAAGCTATATGAAAAATTACCAACTCATATTTCCAAAATTATTTCAAGAATGGTCGGGCGAAACGGCTGTTAAAATGGACGAATTGGCGCAAGCGGGTAGTGACCGCCGCTATTTTCGTATATTCGGCGATACCAAAAAAGCTATCGGCACATACAATGCGGATTTTAAAGAAAACCGTGCGTTTATCCGTTTCACACGTCATTTTTGGAACAAAGGCTTGCGTGTACCAGAAGTATATGCCGAAAATCTATTGAATAATGTGTATATCCAAGAAGATTTGGGCGATACGCAATTGTTCAGTTTTTTGCCACCCGTAGGCGAAGAATGGACACCCAATTTAGTAGATTTATATAAAAAATCTTTGTTTCATTTGGCTGATTTGCAGATAAAAGGCGGTGAAGATTTGGATTATTCCGTTTGCTATCCCCGCGCAGCCTTCGATAAGCAAAGTATGCTTTGGGACTTAAATTACTTTAAGCATTATTTCCTAAAATTAGCCAAAATCCCTTTCGATGAGCAAGCCTTAGAAGACGATTTTCAACGGTTTTCGGATTATTTATTACTCGCAGATTGTAATTATTTTCTATTCCGCGATTTTCAGTCACGGAATATTATGATAAAAGATAATGAACCGTATTTCATTGACTATCAAGGCGGTAGGAAGGGCGCATTGCATTATGATGTAGCATCCTTACTCTATCAAGCCAAAGGCGGTGTTCCTGCGGATATAAAAAAAGAACTTTTTGAGTATTATTGCGATAAGGTTGGGTCGTTGATTAATATTGACCGCCGCTTTTTCACTGAACAGTTTTATGGCTACGTGCTTATACGTTGTTTGCAAGCATTGGGTGCGTATGGTTTCAGAGGATTGTATGAACGTCGTGAGCATTTTTTGAGCAGTATTCCTTTTGCCATCAATCAAATTGAGCAAATATTAGGCTTTATAAAATTGCCTGTAAAACTTCCTGAACTATTTAGATGTTTACAGTTGATATGCGAAAGCGAGGAATTTGATGGTTTTGATAAAAAGAAATACAGCAGTAGCCCGCTTGTGGTGCAAGTCACATCATTTTCTTATAAAAAAACCAGCTACCCCGATGATGATAGTGGCAATGGTGGCGGTTTCGCTTTCGATTGCCGTTTTATAGATAACCCAGGGCGTTTAGAAGAATTTAAAAAACTGACGGGGCGCGATAAACCCGTGATGGAATATTTGAAAAATCAAACGCAAATGGAGGCTTTTCTACAAAATGTGTACGGTATTGTGGATAGAGCGGTAGAAAATTACCTTGAACGTGGTTTCGACAACTTGATGATAAATTTCGGCTGCACAGGCGGGCAACACCGTTCAGTCTATGCCGCCGATACTACAGCCAAGCATTTAAAAGATAAATATGGGGTCAAAATTAAACTCCAGCATATCGAACAAGAGAAAAAAAATTGGGTTAATTGAGGAAGATTACACAGAGTTACACAGAGGAATTTAATCAAAAAAAACTCTGTGCAGCTCTACTCTAAATCTTTACAAAATCACCCACTTATAACTAAAATGGACCATTTAGAAGAAAAAAAATTTATACCCGACAACGACCCTACGGCAGCCAGCCGCAAGCGCGATCATATAGATTTAGCATTTAAATCTCAAATCAAGGATTTAGATAGTCGGTTCTATTACGAACCGCTTTTTGCTGCACACCCGCCAAAGGGCAGTTTAAAACCCTTTACTTTTTTAGAAAAAACGTTTAAAGTGCCGCTTTGGGTCAGTAGTATGACTGGCGGCACTGAAAAAGCGCGGATTATCAATCAAAACTTAGCACGCGCGTGCAAAGATTTTGGCTTTGGTATGGGCTTGGGTTCTTGTCGGCAGTTATTACATGCGGATACCTATCTGAAAGATTTTGCCGTCCGCCCTCTTATTGGCGATGGGCAAGCTCTATATGCCAATCTCGGCATCGCGCAATTAGAAGTTTTAATAGACAATAATGAGGTCTATTTAGTCAAAAAATTAGTAGAAAAACTCTATGCCGATGGCTTGATTATCCACGTCAATCCGATGCAAGAATGGCTACAACCCGAAGGCGATATATTCAAACGCCCACCAATTGAAACCATCGAAATCATATTAAATACTGCCGATTTCCCTATCATTATCAAAGAAGTTGGACAAGGTTTCGGCTATCAAAGTCTAAAAACGCTTCTGCAAATGCCTTTGGCTGCCATTGATTTTGCGGCAGCGGGTGGTACCAGTTTTTCAAAGCTCGAAATACTGAGGGGGGGGCAACATCGAGAAGAACTCTATGGACAAGTTGCCAATATCGGTCATTCAGCAAGTGAAATGGTAGATTTTACAAATAGTATTGTCCAAGAATTAGGCGATAAAATAAGATGTAAACAAATTATCGTGTCGGGTGGTATTCAGGATTTTTTAGATGGTTTTTATCATACTAAAAAACTTCATCTGCCTGCCATATATGGTCAAGCGTCCGCTTTTTTACGCCACGCACAAGGCGATTACGACGCTTTACATCAGTATATTGATGCCCAAATTCGAGGGTTAGAATTGGCAGAGGCTTTTTTGAAAGTGCGATGAATAGTTGATAACATTAACCCAACTCATCAATTCCGCGTTATCCGTGTTCCTACTATGTCATATGCTGAATTTATGAACCCACCTTGGGTTAAGTTATTACATATTGAATATCAATGAATTAGATTGAAATATAAAAATATGGATATTATACTCAGAAAAGATTTAAACAATTTTCCCGCTATTTTAGACAAAGTAAAAACCGAAGCAAACGACTATCTTAGCCGATTGGATGAATCACCAACTGCCATACAACCACCGTATATAAATGACCACACATTACCTTCAAAAGGCTTGGGTACAGAGGGCAGTATCGCTATTTTTAAAGAAAAATTTGCACCCCTTATGGCTGCAACTACGGGGGCGCGTTACTGGGGTTTCGTAACAGGCGGCACAACGCCCGCAGCAATGGCTGGCGATTGGCTCACAACGCTATACGACCAAAATTGTCAAAGTAGCAATAAAGCGGGGGATGTCTCTGCCGTAGTAGAAGTTGAAACGCTCAATCTACTGAGGGGTTTGCTTCAATTGCCCAATACTTTTTTCGGTGCTTTTGTTACTGGGGCAACTATGAGCAATTTTACGTGTTTAGCCGTTGCGAGGCAATGGTATGGGGTAAAAATGGGTATTGATATTGCCGAAAAAGGTCTTTTTGCTTTAGAAAACATAAAAGTATTGTCTGCTATGCCCCATTCTTGTGTCCATAAAGATTTGGCGATGTTAGGTATTGGACGCAATAGTTTGGTGAAAATTAGGACCCTATCCAACAACCGCGAGGCTATGGATACTCAAGATTTAGAAAAACTGTTAAAAAAACTGAAGGGACAACCCTGCATCGTCACAACAAGCGGAGGCACAGTAAATACTGTTGATTTTGATGACATGGCAGCAATTGCGGCATTGAAGCAAAAGTATGGTTTTTGGTGGCATATTGATGCCGCTTTCGGTGCTTTTGCTGTATGTTCGCCCAAATATGCTGCATTACTGAGGGGATGGGAGCAAGCAGATAGTATTGCCGTTGATTTGCACAAATGGCTCAATGTGCCTTATGACAGTGCCGTTACTTTTGTTAAAGAAGAGCATATGCATTTGCAGCGCGAGACCTTCCAAAATACCAACGCTGCTTATCTTGGCGACCCCAAAGGTGATTTTAATTATTTGAATTTCGTACCCGAAAACTCTCGCCGTATGCGTGCCTTACCCGCTTGGATGTCATTGATGGCATATGGGCGAGAAGGTTATCAAGATATAGTCGAAAGGAATATCAATAACGCACAACATTTAGGTAAAGTAATTACGCAATCATCTGATTTTCAAATACTTGCACCAGTTCGCTTGAATTGTGTTTGCTTCACTTTAAAAGGAAAAACAC
>JAYVKQ010000269.1:0-16671 GCA_043768285.1 Saprospiraceae bacterium
GTCATTTCGGTAGCATTGGTAACAGCCAATACAGTAGTTGATACATTCTCTGCGATTGTTGCAGGAGCATCTTTGATATGTTCGGTTTGTGCGGTTTTGAGATTATTGTAAGTTGCTAACGTGTTCGCTACTATCGGAATAGCATTGAACGTTGTAGCTTTATTAGTGGGATGTACGGGTGGTGTCGGATGCTCGGTTGACGCTTGGCTGTTAAAGTGTGTAATTAAGATTGGTAGGATTATAAAAAGTTGTTTCGTGTACTTCCACGAGTCAGATTGTCCTTCCATTTTTTGTTAAGTGTGATTGCTGTTTCATTATAGCTCCGAAGCTGCCCAAATAAAAGTTGTGTCCTAACCAAAAAAAACAAAATAAAATTTACTTCTTCGGTGCAGTAATTTTCTCTTGTTGGTACAAAGGTAGGAAACTCTGATTTAATTTTTACTTTTTTTTTCTTTTTTTTCAAATTTTTCTTTTTCAATTGTTAATATTAACAGATTTTAATTGGGCATATACATATAACTTTAATTAAATTTGATATTTTTTAATTTCATAATTTACTGATAATCAACTAATTGAAATTGTATGTATTTTGTTTAATATATCATTCTACATATAGAATTTGAACAAATCTATATCTGTTAAAAAGCCAAATTTATTTCTGTATTCATATAGCTTCTCCCTATTAAATATCGCAACATCTACCCCCTCTGTATTTGCCCTCGTTTGAAGTATTTCACCTGCGTAGTCAATAATACTTGTATCGCCACTATGATAGATGCCATTGCCATCGTCACCTACACGGTTAACACCCACTACGAAGGCTTGATTTTCAATGGCTCTGGCAGTGAGTAGGGTTTTCCAAGCATGGTTACGCCTTTGGGGCCAATTGGCTACATAAATAAGGAGGTCATAGTTATCTTGTATGGCTTCATTATCCGCTTGGAAAGGAGAAGTTTGCCAATTGCGGCTCCAAACTGGGAACCGCAAATCGTAGCAAATCAGTGGACAGATTGACCAACCTCGCCACTGGATAGTTGTGCGGGAAACACCCGCTTGATAATGGTTCTGCTCACCAGCCAAGCTGAATAAATGTCGCTTGTCATATATATAGTGTGTACCATCGGGCTGTACCCACAAAAGGCGGTTGTAATAGTGCCCATTTTCGGCACACATAAAACTACCTGTGATTGCAGCATCGTGGTTTTTTGATTTTTCTAAAAGCCATTGATAAGTTTCGCCGAATAAAGATTCGGCAAATCGGGCAGGTGTCATACTAAAGCCCGTTGTAAACATTTCAGGCAGCACAATAATATCTGTCGAGGATATACCCCTCAGTACTTCATCAAATTTTTTGAAATTGGCAGCCTTATTTTCCCAAACGAGGTTGGCTTGAATAGCGGTGACGTGGAGATTATTTTTCATAGTGGAAGGGATTATGTGATTGCAGATTATGAGATTGACGTTTTTTTGCAAACAATCTCCAATATCATAATCTCTAATATCATAACGTCTAAAAAATAAGAGAGGTACTCCGATTAACTCGTAGCACCTCTCCGTTTTAGTAAGGGTTACTAATGCTGCAAATATACAGACATTATTTTGAAAATACCCTTTTATTTTATTTTTTACCTGATGCTTTTGCTTCTGCTGCTGCTGCTGAACGCAAGGCACGCGGAATTTCAATCAAAACAACAGGAATGCTTGGTGACATCATGATTTCGATACCATCTTGAGCAATAATCTCACGAACACGCGCCGTTTGACCCAATTCAAGATTTGAAATATCCAAGGATAATTCATCTATTATTGCTTCTGGCATACATTTCACCTTGATTTTACGCACATTTTGGATTAATTTACCACCCGCTTTTACGCCTGGTGATGTACCTTTTAAACGCAAAGGGATGTTTACTTTCACCGCTTGACCTGGCGTAAGAGTCAAGAAATCTACGTGCATAATTTTTTCCGTAGCGGGATGAAATTGCACGTCCTTCAAAATCGCTTTGGTAGTTGACCCATTGACGGTCAATTCAGCCAATTTGAAATCGGGCGTGTAGATAAGGTGGCGTACATCCCCCCACGTAATTGTGAAGTGTACATTGTCATTACCACCATACAGTACGCATGGGATAGCCTCATTAGCGCGGTCAGCTTTAGTTGCTTTCTTGCCGATACCAACGCGTGGAGTACCCGTTAATTTTATTACTTCCATTGTATTATTCTTAAATAACCCTGAAAAAGTTGTTAATAATATACCATTCCCTGAAAATGGCGGCGCAAAGATAAGGGTTTTGTTTGGATAAGTAAAATTTTTTTTACATTATGAAAGAGATTAGAAGATTACAAGATTACAAGGCAATAATCTTTTAATCTTCTAATCTTCTTAACTAAGCTTGTGCAACAAAATACTGAGGGGTGGCGTATTTTATCGGACACGTTAAACATTAACAAACTATTTTGTAGGAAAGCGTTTTTAACACTTTGAATTGTGTCTTTTTTCACTATTTTTGCATCGGGTTGTGCTAACATTAAAGATATATTATTGATAACCAATTATTTAGAAACATTTCACATTTATTAAACTCACAGTAACTTTGGCTTTAATTAAATCTATTTCAGGAATTAGAGGGACAATCGGCGGTCGTTATGGCACAAATCTCACACCTCAAGACATCGTAGAATGTACAGCCGCATTTGGCACATGGGTATTGAGTAATAAAGGTAGCAAGAAAGCTAAAATTGTTATTGGCCGTGATGCACGTATATCGGGTGCAATGGTAAACGGATTAGTCGTCAATACACTTATATCGTTGGGTATTGATGTCTTGGATTTGGGATTATCTACAACACCTACTGTCGAAATCGCTGTGCCGGAGGAAGGTGCAGATGCTGGAATTATTTTAACGGCAAGCCATAATCCAAAAGAATGGAATGCTTTAAAATTATTGAACGCCAAAGGTGAATTTATATCAGCGGAAGATGGACAGAAGGTTTTGTCCATGATTGATAATGAATATCTTCACTATGCAGATATTGATGATTTAGGAAAATACAGTCAAGATAATAGCTATATCCAGAAACATATTGATAAAATATTTGCTTTACCAGTTGTTGATGTTGATGCGGTGAAATCAAAAGGATTTAGGGTAGTGGTTGATGCTGTCAATTCTACAGGTGCAATTTCGATAGTACCACTGTTGGAGCAAATGGGCTGCTTTGTTACCGTTATTAATGGCGAGCTAAATGGACTTTTTGCCCACAATCCAGAGCCTTTACCAGAGCATCTTAACCAACTATCCCGCGCTGTGGGTTCTAAAAAAGCGCATTTAGGGATCGCAGTTGATCCAGATGTTGATAGATTGGCTTTCGTGTGTGAAGATGGCGAAATGTTTGGCGAAGAATATACTTTGGTAGCTATTGCAGATTATATCTTATCAAAAACGGCAGGCAATACCGTTTCTAATCTAAGTTCGACTAAAGCCTTGCGCGATATAACTGAGAAACGCGGGCTGCGCTATGAAGCCGCTGCGGTCGGAGAAGTGAATGTGGTAACAAAAATGAAAGAAATTAACGCTGTTATTGGCGGTGAAGGCAATGGAGGCGTCATTTACCCAGAATTGCATTACGGACGAGATGCGATGGTCGGCGTTGCTATTATGCTCACTTCATTGGCAAACTACAATAAACCGCTGTCATTTTTGAAAAAATCTTACCCAGATTATACCATTGTTAAGAAAAAATTGGATTTGCCAAAAGGCGTGAACGTTGATAATCTTTTGGATAAATTAGATAAAAAATATAAAACTGTCCGCGATATTGTCGTCAACCGTATTGATGGTTTGAAATTAGAATTCAAAGACGGCAACTGGATACATATGCGCAAATCGAATACCGAACCCATTATCCGCATATATGCCGAAAGCACTTCGGAGGTGATTGCCAATAATTTGATATTGAAAATCAACAACGATATTTATGAGATTTTGCAGGAAAAAGTAGAAGCCTAAAGATGAATTTTTTTGAATTTTACGATTTGCCCATTTCTTTCATATTAGATAATGGGGCTTTGAAGCGGCTATTTTATACCCGTTCTCGTGCTTATCATCCCGATTATTTCACCTTAGAAAGTGCTGAAAAACAGGCGGAAATATTAGAGTTATCTACTTTGAATACACAAGCCTACAAAACTCTGTCAAATTTAGATAAACGAATGCATTATATCTTAGAACTAAAAGGTATATTAGCGGAAGAGGGTAAAAATAAAATCCCGCAAGATTTTTTGGCAGATATGATGGACATCAATGAAGCAATAATGGAATTAGAGTTTGATTTCGATTCAGAAAGTTATCAAAAGGTATTGACAGAGGTGGAGAGCATTGAAAATGAATTACTTAAAACATTAAGCCCTTTGCTTGAATGTTACTCTGATACTGAGGGAGGGATGGAAACATTAGAAAAAATTAAAAAAATTTATTTAAAAAAGCGATATCTCTTGCGAATAAGAGAAAACTTGTCTAAATTTGCATCGCTTTTGAAATAAGGCGTTCTCAAGTCCACTGCCGAGGTGGCGGAATTGGTAGACGCACTAGACTCAAAATCTAGCGTTGGCAACAACGTGCGGGTTCGATTCCCGCTCTCGGTACTAAGAAAAGGCAGTTTGCACACCGCAAGCTGCCTTTCTTGTTTTATATACTAAGGTGTTTTTATTGAACTTTATACCACGTCTGGGTTCTGTAAAATGGGCCAATCCAACCACGCACTTTCAATTCGTTAGGTTTCCCCCCTTCAAACCACATCGTGCAACTATATTCTTTCCCTTTTTCGGGGTCTAAGATTTTGCCCCCTTTCCACGTACCGCCGTTTAATGCCAAATCGCGGACAATCATCATTTGCATTATTTTTTGTCCTTTACGCCAGTCTGTACATTTGTCGCATATGCGGTTAGGGTCGGTATTAGCACGTAAAAATTTAATGATTTTGCCATATACTTTGCCTTTGTCTTCGTATAATTCAACATGTGATTTGGCTTCGCCTGTTTCATCATCAATGGTTTTCCAAGTACCTAATAAAGTTTGTGCCGATAGAAAAATGGGAAAAGACAAGGCTAATGTCAGCAGTATTTTTTTCATAATTTACTTAATTTTGGTTAGTAATGATAAAAGAATTTATTCTATTTTAGAAGATTTACTTTTTAGTAATAATTAATCCACTATGAATACATCAAAAGTAAGCCCCTCGACAAGTGGCGTACCGCTCGTGGGGTGAATTTGCTTCAACACGACATCAATATTTTTTTTCAATTGCTTTTTATGCTCGTGCGCTTCTTCTTTTTTGGTATTGTAAATGGCTTTGATGAAGCCTTTACCACCCGGTTCTACAACAGTGCGCGTGTAATCTATTTCAGTGCAATCGCAACCAGATACGATGTCAATTTCTAAGGGCGCATTGCCTGTGTTCGTAAATTCGTAAGTAAAAGCTGGCATATCACCCGTTTTGACCTTACCAAAATCTTTTGATTTGACAGCAAAAATCATTTTGGGCATTCCGCCTGTCTCATTTACGGGTGGGGCATCTGCCTTGGGCTTAGTGGTTGTTGAACCCGTTGTTTTAGAGGTCGGTTTCTTCTTTTTTTTCGTGGTTTTTTTTTTGACAATAGGCGTTTTGTTACCCTCATTACTGGTTTGGGCAAGGGATGAATAACTCAATGTTAAGGCTAAAAACAGTAGTGAAAACAAAAATATTTTTTTCATTATCAATGAATTAAGTTTTAGATTATAAAAAGAAAAGGTTACACAGAGTTTAGACAGAGAAGTAACAGAGGGTCACAGAGAAGAAAAAACTTTGTGTAACTATTTATCTAAATAGCTGCCGTAATTAATAATTCAATATTGGTATAGCGCATTTTAAAACGCTCGCTCAAATAATGATTTGTCAAGCTACCTTTGAAAATATAAATGCCATGCATTAGGCCCACATTAGATGTCAAAAGAGTATAAAAGCCGCCGTGTTGTTCCCCTTTTAGCAGCAATGGGGTCAATATATTGCTGATAGCAGCCGATGCCGTGCGCGGTACGCGCGAGGCAATATTCGGTACGCAATAATGAATGACATCGTTAAATTTGAAAATAGGTTTGTCGTGCGATGTCAAACGCGATGTTTCAAAACAGCCTCCTTGATCTATACTCACGTCAATAATGACCGAGCCCGCCTTCATTTTCATCACCATATCTTCAGTCACAATTATAGGTGTACGCCCATTGCCTGA
Source organism: Saprospiraceae bacterium (assembly GCA_043768285.1). GTDB lineage: Bacteria > Bacteroidota > Bacteroidia > Chitinophagales > Saprospiraceae > JAAFJT01. The sequence continues at coordinate 6,266 of JAYVKQ010000269.1, forward strand.
GTGAATAGCGCCAATAACAGCATCAGCGGTCTTCAATTCTTGCTCCAATACTGAGGGGTCAATCGAAGACGTGTATAATTGCCGCCCAATGCGATTTTGCAAACGCATTATTTTATATATCGTATTGTCGAATATCCGAACTTCTGCACCCAAGCCCAAAGCCACACGGGTCGCAAACTCTGCCACTACCCCTGCGCCCAATATCACAACCTTGGCAGGTGGCACACCTGACACGCCGCCTAATAAAACGCCAATACCACCCCGTGTATTATTCATCAATTCCGAAGCAGTGAGCATGGCATTCATACCTGCAATTTCGGACATGATGCGTACAATTGGGTAAGTGCCTACTTCATCTTTAATATACTCCATTGCCAGAGCGATAACTCGTTTATGGCGCAATTTATTGACATATTCTTCCGAAATAGTGGGTTCCTGTAAGGGGGAAATGAGTATTTGCCCAGCGTGAAAGTACTCAATCTCAGTCAAAGTAGGTGGTGCTACTTTCAATATAATATCCGCTTGGTAAACTTGTTCCGAAGTGTGCGCAATTTCAGCACCAGATTCAGAATATTCATGGTCGCTGAAATGAGACTGTTCTCCTGCCCCAGTTTCTATTACAACCCGATGCCCTCTACTAACCAAGGTATAAACGCTGGAAGGCACAAGGGCAACTCGATTTTCTTGAAGTGATGTTTCGCGCGGAATACCAATATATAGCCCCCCATGTTTGTGTTCAACGGGCATAAGTTGCTCTTGGGTTTGCATATAACTCTTAGCAACGCTTGAAAACTGTTGTGCAGCAGATGAAGGCATATTATAGGGATAAAAATGGATAATGTATTGATAATAAATTGGTTGTGCTTATCGAACTACATATACTAACCACAGATGACACTGATTTAACAGATAATGACTGATTTTATTCAAACTGTGATAAATCAGTTTAATCAGTGTCATCTGTGGTTAGTACATACAGACTGGCTACAAAATTACAATTTTTCGCACCTTCTTGCTCGAAATTTCTATACTAATTTTCATAACACTGTCATCGAGCAAAGTTTCAATGATTTGGGGCCATTCGATGAGGCAATAATGGGCATCAAAAAGATAATTCTCGATACCAATATCCATCGCTTCTTCGGTTGTTTTTAGGCGATACAAATCCAAGTGGTATATATGCTTTTCTATATTGTTTTCGTAGTAAATATAGTCATTGGCAAGCGAAAATGTAGGGCTACTGGCTTTATCAGCAACACCAAAGTACGCACAATAGGCTTTGGTAAAAGTCGTTTTACCCGCACCCATTTCCCCATAGAGCATTATTTTTTTGCGCCCATTGGCATGGGTCAATACCCAATCTACGGCTTTGGGCAAATCAGAAAGATTTGAAACTAAAAATTCTAATTTTTTCATGGTTTGATATAAAAATTAAGCCATAGTGTATCCCGCTATTATCCATTAAAAAATCATTTATGCCTGTTTTTCAACACCTCAATCACATCATCTAATGTAAAATCTTTAGCTGCCAAAAGAACGAGATAATGATACATCAAATCAGCAGCTTCACCCAAAAAGAGTTCTTTGTTATCGTCTTTGGCTTCGATCACCAACTCTACGGCTTCCTCACCCACTTTTTGAGCCACTTTATTGATGCCTTTATGAAAAAGTGCCGTTGTATATGAGGTAGATACTGAGGGGTCTTCCGTTTTGCGGGTTTGGATAATATTTTCTAAATATTTTAAAAAATGATGCTCTTTTAGGCTATTTATTTCTTGCCAGCACGTATCCGTACCCGTATGACAAGTAGGACCTTGCGGCGCGACTTTAATCAACAGCGTATCGCCATCACAGTCTATTTGGATAGTAATGGCTTTCAAAAAATGCCCAGATGTTTCGCCCTTCGTCCACAAGCGATTTTTAGACCGACTGAAAAACGTTACGTTCCCTTCGGCACAAGTTTTGACCAAAGCCACATCGTTCATATAGCCGAGCATCAAAACAGTTTGGGTTGTGGCATCTTGTATGATAACGGGTACTAAGCCATTGGTTTTCTGAAAATCTACAGTTGATATATCGAAAGGTATTGCCATGCGTGTTGTGTATATAATAGTGAGCGTTGAATACAATAAAAAGAGGTTGTCTCATAAGGTATTGAGACAACCTCTTTGCGCCGCAAAATTAGCTTGCATTACGCAGATTATAGTATTATTTTGTCATCATTTATTTCAAAATTGTTATAAAGTGCAACGGAACACTGTTCAGTAGATGATATGCCCCAACGGCACAGCGTTCCGTTGCACACTACAAAACATCCTTAATTTTTATCTCCACTCGTTTGTTTTTTTGAATTTCCTCGGGCGAGCAATTTCCTGTTTGGCAGTTTTTTAAGGGGAACATATCGCCATAGCCTTTGGCAATCAAGCGTTTAGCATTGATGCCTTTTTTTATCAAATAGCTCATCATGGCTTCAGCACGCTTTTGAGCAATGTTTTTCGCGTCATTAAGCCCCCCCTCAGTATGATAGCCTATTTCAAACACAATTTTGCGGTGCATACTCAATATATCGCTCAAATTGTCCAATTCTTCGGCAGTTGCGGGTGATATATCCACACTTTCGCCTTCAAAAACAAAACTATCGAAAGAGAATTTTTTCCCTTTTTTCAACGCATCTTTATTACCCAAAGTGTAAGCAAACATATCCATAGGCTGGGTGCTATTCGATAAAAATACGTCTTCCACCAATTGGGCATCCGATGCATTACCCTCCTGATTGGTATAAAAAGTCAATTTATGATTAAAAAGCGTTTGATTAGTCATTTTAAAAAAGAAAATATCATCACCACGCCCTCCACGAGGGGATGAAAACGCGCCACTCGTACTGTCTTTAAAAAAAATGGAAATATCGTCATATGCAGTATTAAAAGGCGTACCGATATTGACAGGTTTTTTCCACTCGCCCAAAGCAGTATCCAGCTCGGTCATAAAAATATCAAACCCGCCAAAGCCCGAATGCCCTTTTGAACAAAAAAACAATTTGCTATCAAAAGCGTAGTGCGGAAAACCTTCATGTGCTTCCGTGTTAACATTTTGCCCTAAATTTTCGGGTTTTGTCCAGCCTTTTTTTGTTTTCTTCGTCACATATATATCCAGTCCGCCAAATCCCCCACCTTTATCAGTTACAAAAAATAGCATCTTACCATCGGGTGAAACAGAAGGGTAGAGATAATTATAGTCCTTTGAGCAAAAAGCTAATTTTTCAACAGCGTGCCACGATTTGCCACTATCATTACTTTCAGCACTAAATAACTGCATGTTATACGCGCCTTTTTTATTGGGTTCATCGTTATTGCGACAAAAAAAGACAGCTTTACTATCGGCACTAAAAGAAGCATTGCCCGTGTTTTGATTGACATTGTTGAGCTTTCCAGAAAAAGAAACAGGCTCGGCATATGTTCCCGTACTCAAAGTATCAGAAGACCAAACCGTTATATATTCCCTACCAGTCGTTTTATTGCTTTCTTTCATCATCTTGAAACCTTGACTGCGGTCAGAAGCAAACAAAAATTTATTTTGAAAAAAACAAGGTGCTGTTTCGTCTGCCTCAGTGTTATACTCATAAGGCTCAAGTACGATATTCTGAAAAACGGGTTTTATTTTGCTAAAATTATCACAGGCTTTGAGTTGCTGTTCGCCGCGTGGGTCATCGGGGCTTAATTCGGTATATTGCTTGAAGAAATAGCGTGCCGAGTCGTACTTACCAAGCATCATCATCACATCGCCATAGTTGAATATATCTTTGGGTTCTTCTTTTTTTTCAGCGACTATCGAAGCATAAATATCTGCCGCATTCTGGGCTTGGTTCAAAATACGGTAACAATTTGCCATATTGCTTTTTGCAATCGTGTTGGGTTTCTTTTTCAAAACACCCTTATATTCTTCAATTGCCATCGCATAATACCCCTTTCGATAAAGGTCATTGGCTTTATCTAATTTTTGGCTAAATATTTTCGAGGAGAATAAAAGCAATACGCATACAAGTTTTAGTCGGAACGGTTTCATTGTTATGTATAATCTCTGATTAGAAAAATGCACTTATAATGTCAAAAAGTTGTTAAATGCAGTGCAAATATTATGCAATAATGTAAAAACAGCGTTTCAGAATATCAAAATCCTGTATATTTACCCCATCAAAGGTATATGATTTATAATTTTAATTATTAAACAATTCAAAAACTTTTCTTACGATGAAAATTTCAAAAATCCTCGGCTTGTTCACTCTAATCTTCATGACAATTGACCCATTCGTATTAAATGCCCAATTGGTTGCCAAAGGCGCGGAAGCCTCTATGGTTTCGGAAGCAGAACGTTCCATGAGTTTGGGTTCAAAAAGCAGCTTGTCTGTTAATTTACCCAAAGTAAAATCTGACGTAGCTGAAAAGGTTTGGAAAGATTTTATAAAGCAATACAAAGGTAGCTACAAACGCAATAAAAAAACGGACGAATACTTTTTGGATAATGCAACAGTTGGGACTATCGGTGGCGCAAACACTGTAGATATGTATATGAAATTTGCTGAAAGTGCTGATGTGACAACGGCTACATTGTGGATTGATTTGGGTGGTACTTATGTCAATTCAAAGGATTTCAAAGATAAATACGATGAAGCCGAAAAGCTAATGATGGTCTACGCCTTGAATGTCACACGTGAACAAACGAAGGAGACATTGAAGACTCAAGAAAAAGAACAAAAAAACTTAGAAAGTGACTTGCAAAAATTGGAGCGTAAGAACAAAAACCTGCACGAAGATATAGAAACGTGGAAAAAGAAGATAGCTCAAGCCGAAGAGGAAATTAAAACTAATATAAAGCAACAGGAAGAAGCCAAGGTAAAAATCGAGACACAAAAAAAAGTTGTTGATGAAGTACGCAAAAAATTAGAGACTCTAAACTAAATTTTGGTGTTATTTTATTTCGTCAATCAAATCAGCCTTTTTGTCAATATCATTGACTTTAATTGTATGTATAAAAAAAATATTTGTTACTTTTGTGACATATAAAGGGGGCAAAATTAGAGATAAACTTAAAAGAAAATATTTCAATCAAAGATATACCTTTAATTTATGCACCATTTTTTTGTAGTCAAGTAGCAAATTATAATCTATTACGATTGCAAGAGATGGGCAATTTTTCAAAGTGCGTTTCCAAACAAATAAACGTACACCATCTATTAATCGCCGAAGCTATCTTGCTTTCGGCGATTTTTTTTACACTCAAACTCAAGAGAAAATTTTAACTTTCTGTAAAATGAGTTAAATTCTTTTTTTGAATAGCTGCCGCCATCAGTTCAGGGAATTTATCGGGTGTACAGGCGAAACAAGGAATCTCCAATGATGCAAATTTTGAAGCTACTGTTTTATCATAAGATGGTTTGCCTTCATCGCTTAAAGCCAATAAGCAAATGATATGCACCCCAGATTGCTTGATATAAGCGGCTCTTTTAAGCATCTCTACTTGATTTCCCCCTTCAAATAAGTCAGATATGAGAATAAGAATGGTATCCGAAGGATTTTGAACGACCCCCTCAGTATAAGCGAGTGCTTTATTGATGTCCGTACCACCGCCCAATTGAGTACCAAAAAGTATATCAATAGGGTCTTTCAAAATGGGTGTTAAATCTACCACTTCGGTATCAAAAACAATAAAATGTGTTTTTAGTGAACGAATAGAAGCCATTACCGCGCCCAAAACGGAGGCATATACCACTGAGGAAGCCATCGAACCGCTTTCATCAACCAATAATATCACTTGCTTTAACGCTTGCCCTTTACGCCCACGTCCAATAAGTTGTTCGGGTATAATGGTTTTCAAATCTTCTTGATAGTGCTTCAAGTTGGCGCGAATAGTTTGATGCCAATCAATTTCGTTATATTTGGGTCGCCGATTGCGTACAGCCCTATTCAATGCGCCCCGAACCGCTTCGCGTAAAGGCTGAGACAAGCGTTTTTCTAAATCTTCAACTACTCTTCGAACAACTGTCCTTGCCGTTTCGCGGGTTTGTTGCGGCATGACCTTATTGAGGGATACCAAAGTTGCGACCAAACTAACATCGGGCTGCAGGGCTTCTAATGTCTCGGGCTGCAAGAGCATTTGGTTAAGATTGAGGCGTTCTAAAGCATCTTTTTGCATTACTTGAACCATTGGCGTAGCGAAATACTTACGAATATCGCCCAACCACCGATTAATATTGGGCGCAGAACTACCCAAGCCGCCTGTTCGGTCGGTATCGTATAAGGCTTCTAAAACATTATCCATACTTTTCATGTTGCCTTGCAAAGGTACAGACACAGAGGGGTCAGACTGTTTACCTAAAATCAAACGCCATTTGATAATTTTTTCAGACATAAATAAATGTACGATATTTAATGTGAGATGTACGAAACATGAACCATGCTACTACAAGAGTAAATAGAATATGACTTAAAATTAAAATAGCAATATTTTTTGTAAATAAACGATATTGTGATTATATTGTGAAAGTATTTGTACGATTTTGTAAAAAAGCAAAAAAAATAGCAGGTATTCATAAAAAAAGTTGCTTTTTTGCCACTTGAACAACCTATGTAACCAAATTCCGAATTTTAACACAACTATGAACGAACAAACAGAGCATAATGAAATTGAGCAACTTACAGAGGAACAGCGCAGTGTTTTGAACTCGCTGCGTTCTTCGCGTATGGTGCTGCCAATTCTACTTGGTCTGGGCGTAGTCGGGTATTTACTTTGGCGGCAACTATCCGCTAATCCTGATTCTTTCTCAAAGATAGATTGGTCTGGTGGAACTTTTTTTTGGATATTTTTAGCATTTTGCCTACTCATTCTACGGCATTTGGCGTTTTCACTGCGGATGCTTATCCTCTCGCAAGGGCATTTTTCATTTCGTAAATGCGTAGAGCTCATATTCATTTTTGAATTTAGTTTAAATGTAACCCCTACAACTTTGGGCGGTTCAGCAGTGTCTCTTTTTGTGATGACACAAGAAAAACTGTCGGCAGCCCGCACAACTACAATAGTTATATATAAAGTTGTATTAGATACCATATTTTTTATCGGCACCTTACCTTTGTTATTTCTTTTGGCTGGTCCCCAAATGATACGTCCTAATATGTATAGTTTTAGTGAAGCGGATTGGCGTGCGCAGATATTCTATTTTTCTTATATTTGTATGGCAATATACGGCGCATTTTTTTTCTACGGTTTATTTGTCAATCCCATTTTGATAAAAAAACTTTTGACAGGTATAGCTTCGCTACCATTTTTGAAACGATGGAAACCCAAAGCAAAAAAGTTGGGGGATGAAATCATATTAGCTTCTGAAGATATGCGCAATATCGGTTGGAAACAACATTTAGCGGCTTTCGGCTGTACCATAACCGCTTGGACGTGTAAGTTTTTTTTAATATCAAGTCTGATATATGGCATCGGTAATACAAGTTTGGGTTGGTCAAACGAACTGTTGTTATACGCTCGATTGGAGGCAATGTTTGTGATATTGGCTTTCAGCCCAAGCCCTGGAGGGGCAGGTTTCGTAGAAGCTACGTTTCATCCTTTTTTGATGGACTTCATACCTGATAAAGGAACAGCCATTGTGATTGCATTGGTATGGCGATTGATGTCCTATTACGCCTATTTAGCGGCAGGCGCGATTATCGTCCCGAATTGGATACGCAAAGTTTTTTTGAAAAATTTGAAAGGTAAAAAAGCAGAATAGTGAGCTAAAATACTGAAGGGTAGCCACGTATATTATTAGACACAAGAGACTATAAAATTTAAAAAACTTAAACAAACTATCAACATATGCTCATAGTACAAGATAAATTGGTCAGTGAAGATATCGTGGAGGAACAGTTTATTTGCAATCTTGATAAATGCAAAGGAGCATGTTGCTGGGAAGGCGACTTGGGCGCACCTCTGGAAGATACAGAATTAGCAATATTAGATAGAATATACCCACAAGTACATCCTTTCTTGACCAAAGAAGGGCAAAATGCCATAGATACTGAGGGGGGGTATATGGAAGACAAAGTAGAAGGCGGTCATTTTACTACTTTACTAAAGAATGGTCCCTGTGCGTATATGACGACAGATGAACGCGGTATTGCGCATTGTGGCATCGAACAGGCTTGGAAAGCGGGTGCAACTGACTTCAGAAAACCCATATCTTGTCATTTGTACCCAATCAGGATTGCAAAAAATGATTTGGCAGGTTTTGAAGCCCTCAATTATGACAAATGGGACATTTGCTCAGCAGCGTGTCAACTGGGTAAAGAACATAAAACACCCGTTTATCAGTTTCTAAAAGAAGCGATTATCAGAAAATATGGAGAAGATTTTTACGAAGAATTAGATGCCATGGCACACTATATGGATTTAAAAAAATAGTTCTATATTTTATGGGTACACAATATTGCCTTGTGTAATTCACTAAATTGTAATACCTTTGACCGAAGATTGATTAGATGTAAAATACACTACATGAATGAATAACAAACAACCAATTAAGGCATACACCTCATAATAGTGCTATCTGTCCTTTAACTATTAAAAAATCCTATATCTTTGGCACAAAATTGCCCTAATGACTCAACGAATTTACAAATCCTTTCTTGAAGCTAAACAACGCAAACAAAAACGTTTTGCGGTACTTATTGACCCCGATAAAATGCGGTTGGACAATATGGACAAAGTGCTCGACCTTGCTTTCAGAGCAAAGGTAGATTACTTTTTTGTTGGTGGTAGTTTGGTCGTAAATGATATGATGGATTATTGCCTCGATGCTATAAGAGAAGCCGCCCCCTCAGTACCCACGATACTTTTCCCTGGCAGTCCACAACAAATTAACGACAAAGCAGATAGTATTTTATTTTTGTCCCTTATCTCTGGACGAAATGCTGATTTATTGATTGGGCAACATGTCTTATCGGCTCAAAGGCTTAAGAATAGCCCATTAGAGGTTATTCCAACTGGTTATATACTTATAGACGGTGGTATTCAAACAACTGCATCTTATATTAGTGGAACAACACCTATTCCCGCACACAAAGATGAAATTGCCTACTGTACAGCCTTAGCAGGCCAGCTATTAGGGTTAAAAGCTATCTATATGGATGCTGGCAGCGGAGCTAAAACACCTATCTCTGAGAAAATGATTGCGACAGTTAGCCAATCTATTGATATACCCTTGATAGTTGGTGGCGGTATGCGCACACCAGAATCCGCAGCAGCTAACGCGCGCGCTGGCGCAGATATTATTGTAGTAGGTAATGCGATTGAAAAAGATCCCTCTCTAATGATTGAGATTGCGGATGCGATACATTGTATTAAATCAACAGTATCTACGCTAAAATAGAAACTGAATTTTTTGTTCAGTCACAACCAAGGGTGTTTGGATTCTTCTATTGGAGGACGAGTTTTGTTCAAACAAACTATATGTTTTGAAAATATCTAAAATACCGTTTTTTCCAATATAGAACAAGGCATCCAAAATACTCAAGCTTGGGTCAAAGGGTATAGGGTACTTAGGGGGGCACGCTGCAAGATATTGTCCTATATTATGATATTCCAATTCAATTCCTCTTTCAAGGTAAGTATCCTCACATTGATACTTTAAAGCACCTCTCCCGCTTATATAATTTTTACAACCTAAGTAATTTGCAATAGCTGCATTTAGATTATCCGCCTTAGTCCCAAAACATGGTAAATCTGAAGAAGAAAATATGAGTGTATTTATACTCAAAATGCTCAAAATTTGTTTAATAAGAGCTTCATTAAAATTCTTTAACGATTCGTAATATAGTGCTTTCTTTAATATTTCATCAAATATTAAATAATATTGGTTAAAATAGGGTGCTTTATGATAAACATTATAGATTTTATTAAGGTGATCAAGGTGCCATAGGTGATTTCTGCATAAAAGTAGGCTTTTAATTGACGTATAATCGCTTTGTTTCTTAATTGAAATGCTTAGGTAGGTCTTATCAATAGACCTTGGTGATTTTCTTATAAAAACTCTTTTTGTAAAGCTTTGCTTTGTGTACTGTACATTATCGTGTAATATGAATATGTCACTTACCCATATTTTATAAAAATAACCAAGCCATGGAAGGTAATTAGGCTGATGAATTGCTATGGTATTCATTATGTTTATAGATTAGTTTTTGTATATACAGAATATAGCACAAAATTACTATATATTTTCAATTTTACAAATTTTCGATAAAAAATACTGAGAGGGTAGGGTATTTTATAAACGACGAAGCCCCACACGTATTACGGTGCAGGGCTAAGTTAAATTGAGTTGGCAGTGACCTACTCTCCCACGTTCAGGGACGCAGTACCATCGGCGC
>JAYVKQ010000270.1:0-2587 GCA_043768285.1 Saprospiraceae bacterium
AAAGATTTATATGATAAAACCAAATTGGATAATGTCTGTATCACGGGTGGCGTAGCTCAAAACTCGGTGTGCAATGGCAAAATTAGTTCAAATACGCCATTCAAAAACGTATTTGTGCCACCTGCAGGGCACGACGCAGGTACGTGTATTGGTTCAGCTTTGTATCTCCAACATCAAATTTTTAATCAACCGCGTGCTGTTTATACGCATCAAGCCTATACAGGCGCACGTTTTACAAATGAAGAAATAAAAACCTATTTGGATGCTCGTGAAATTGATTATGAAGAAATTTATGACGATGAATTAAACGATATAGTTACAGATTGTTTGATTGATGGTGGGGTAGTGGGTTGGTTTCAAGGGCGTTCTGAATTTGGTCCACGTGCTTTGGGTAATCGGTCTATTCTGGTTGATCCGCGTCGCGCCGATGCCAAAGAGATATTGAACGCCAAGATAAAACGCCGCGAAAGTTTCCGCCCGTTCGCGCCTTCTATATTGGAAAACCACGTTGATGAGTATTTTACCATCAATGACAGTGTCCCTTTTATGGAAAAAGTATTCCCGATTAAAAAGGAAAAACACGCGCTTATTCCTGCCGTAACGCACGTAGATGGTACAGGGCGTTTACAAACAGTGAGCAAAAAAGATAATCCCCGGTATTACAATCTGATACAGCGTTTTTATGAAAAAACGGGCGTGCCAATTTTGGTCAATACTTCTTTCAATGAAAATGAGCCTATCGTAAATACGCCTGACCACGCCTTAGAGTGCTATTTGCGTACAAAAATGGATATGCTGGTTTTGGGCAATATCGTTGTACGCCGCACGCACGTTAAACTCAATGGGCATACCCATGGCGTGATTTCGAGCCACTCGCCTATTATGTCTTGATTTTGATTTAACCACGTAGGACATGGATGTTTCTGATTTTACACAGTTTTGAGCTTAAATACGCAATAAAAAATAGTTTCCCTCTCGTTTAATGAGTCCTATTTGTGGTTACACGACTTTTATGTAGGGTCTTAAATGTGTAAATTATAAAGGCATAGCGATGTAGTTCGCTATGCCTTTTTTAAATATATTTCCAAGCTAAATGTGTAAATTATAATAATACGAATAAAAACGAATTATTCCTGTCTCGTTCCTAAGACCAATTAGACTTTGAATAGCTAAATCAGTACGTCAAAATTAAAAAATATCGACTTGTCATTTGTGTTAGAGTAGTTTATTCGTCCAGCTTCTATTTTTCCATTTTTTTAAAATGAAAATAATAGCGGAACTAAGTTAAAACTCCAAAATTGCTAAAAATACTGAGGGGGGGTACTCCCTATTCCATAAAATCCAAATCCTTATCAAACGTCTCCTCCAAATTGCTCAAACCCCAAAAAGCTATCAAAATAGAAAGGATACCGACTATTAATGCACTATTCGCAGCCCCTGTTTTTGGACTTAAATAGCCGAATAAAATGGCTTGCGGTATGACCGTTGCGCGTATCAAATTCAGGGATGAGGTGGTGACAGTGGCACGGATATTCGTCCCATATTGCTCGGCAGCGAGGGTCAAAAGCACGATAGAGTAACCCCCACTAAAGCCCAAAAACACAAAAATGCCATAGTATAAAGCCAAAGAATATTTGGCAAAAAGGAAAAACGCCGTCATGCCAATGCTAAACATAGATAAATATGTCAAAATCGCTTTTTTACGGCTTTTCATATATTGACTAACAAAGCCACTTGACAAATCGCCGAAGGTGAAACCTATGAAAAAATAAGTAAAAACACCACTAACAGTTGGCAGTGGTGACATACCCCACGCTTTACCAATTTCGGGTGTAAATGTCATCACAATCCCATTTGCAAACCAGACAGGGAAGCCCATTGTGCAAATACTGATATATTTCAAAATATGACTTTTGGACTTAAAGAGCAATTTTAAATCGCCACGAGCACTCGTTTTGCCTTTCATGTCGTTGAAAAGCCCCGATTCCATCACGCCCAAACGCAATATCAATAAAGCAAAACCCAATGCGCCACCCAATTGATAGGTAAATTGCCACGAATACCTGCCGCCCACATATGCCCCCGCAATCGCGCCTAACATACCGCAACCTGCAATGATAGCGGGTCCAATACCGCGATATTTTTGCGGCATTTGTTCCGTCACGAGCGTAATAGCTGCCCCCAATTCTCCCGCCAAACCGACACCCGCCAGAAAGCGCAATAGCAAATACATCTCAAAACTATCGGCATAAGCATTAGCAAAAGTTGCCGTAGAATAGAGAATAATTGACCCAAAAAGCACGGACAACCGCCCCAATTTATCCCCAATAATGCCCCATATAAAACCACCTATCAGCATACCGACCATCTGAATATTGATAAGCGATACGCCTTTCGACAGCAATTCTGCCTCTGGAATACCCATTGATAAAAGGCTTTTAGACCTTACAATGCTTAGAATTATGATGTCGTACAAATCCACAAAAAAGCCTAATGCCGAGGCGATAATGACTAACCAGATGTGTTTTTTCATAAAAAATGCTTGCTTTTTAGTAATTAATAGTACAGCCACTAATTGCACTAATTT
>JAYVKQ010000271.1:0-3868 GCA_043768285.1 Saprospiraceae bacterium
CCTTTGCCGCGTACCAACGTGATAATTGGGTGGCGTTGAGCCATTTGACGCAAGCCTTCGCGGAATAGTTCGCCCATTTTTGCCGCATTTTCTGCCAATTTTTCATCAATAACCACCTTTAATGCCTCCGTTGCAACGGCACACGCTAAGGGATTGCCGCCAAAAGTAGAGCCGTGTTCACCCGCTTTGATGGTCAGCATAATCTCATCGTTGGCTAAGACGGCAGATACGGGTAGTACGCCGCCCGACAGTGCCTTGCCGAGTATCAACATATCGGGTTTAACTGAGGGGTTGCCTTCGCAGCCGTTTTTGCAGGTGCAATTGCCGCACGTAGCGAGCAATTTGCCCGTCCGTGCAATGCCTGTTTGTATTTCATCGGCGATGAATAGCACGTTATTATCTTTACAAATTTGTGCCACTCCCCAGAGGTATTGTTCATCGGGAACAACTACGCCCGCCTCGCCTTGTATCGGTTCGACTATAAAACCTGCAATATTTTTATCTTGCTGAATGGCGTTTTTCAATGCCGTCAAATCATTATATGGTATCGTGTCCACACCTTCAATGAAAGGACCAAAACCAGTGCGGCTTGAAGGGTCGTTGGAGGCGGATATGACAGACAAGGTTCTACCGTGAAAATTGCCTTTGGCAAATAGAATTTTTGCTTTGTTTTCTTCAATACCCTTTACTTTATATGCCCATTTGCGGCAAAGTTTCATGGCAGTTTCAACGGCTTCTACGCCCGAGTTCATCATCAAAACCTTGTCATAACCGAATAGTTTTGCCATAAACTCTTCACATTCACCTAAAAGATTGTTGTGAAAAGCGCGCGAAGTCAAGGTCAAAACGCTGGCTTGCGCTTTCAACGCTTTGATAATGCGCGGGTGGCAATGCCCTTGATTGACGGCAGAGTAGGCAGAGAGAAAATCGTAGTATTTGTTCCCTTCCACATCCCACACAAATACCCCTTTGCCCCGCGATAGCACGACTGGCAGGGGATGATAATTGTGTGCGCCATATTTATCCTCTTTTTGGATTAAGGCTTCTGAATGTGATAGGGTAGTAGTGGTTATGGATGCCATGTTGTATATTTTTTTTACAAAGGTAATTGGTTTTTATTGATAAAATCAAATTAATATGTAAATTTGACTTTTATTTAAACACGATTAAGTCAAATTTGATATTTATATATTTTAATTAAGTAATTTTAATATTGTACATGAATAATACCACATCACCGAATATAGATGATTTTGATATTTTAATTTTAAAAAAATTAGATATAGATGGGCGGGTTGCCTTTTCAACGATAGCTGCCGAGTTAGGCATATCGAACACAATGGTGCATCAAAGAGTGGCAAAACTAACCGAGCAAGGGATATTACTGGGTATAAAACCTATGATAGACGATAAGAAAATGGGCTACGATTGGGGTTCGTTTACGGGTCTGACGCTGGAAAAAGACCACGATTCGGGGCGTATTATTGAAGCGTTGAAGCAAATTCCAGAGGTGACGGAATGTTACTATATCACGGGGACGTACACGCTTTTTGTCCGCATATTGGCTAAAAACCATGAGCATATGCGTACTATTTTATACACTCAAATTGACAATATTGATGGTATAGCTAAAACCGAATCACTCATTGAGTTGGGCTGTGCGTTTAAGCGCAATTTGATTTTGTGAAGTACCCCCTCAGTATTGTAGCATAAGGTATTGGCTTTTGATGTCTTTAACAATGTATTAACGTATTCGTAATTAAAGACTCTAAAATAGAAACACGAATAGCACGAATTATAAATCGAATTTCTCTAATTTAGATATAGAGAAGTATGTTATCCAGATTAGAAAAATTCGATTTATAATTTATGTTATTCGTGTTGGGTTTGTTTATGACTTCAAATATTAAAAATAAATAAATTAAAAAATATCATAATTAAAAGCTCCAAAATGTGACATTCTTTTTTTGACCTAAAAAGTTAAGAAAAAATTAAATCATATATTTTTAAACATAATTTGTTAATCTAATGCGTTGATTGTTAGCATTTTAGTTGTTCAAATAAAAAATAATTACAATTTCAAGAAAGTTTATATGTGACAGAAATAATCATATTTGGCATACTATTTCGAGGGTAGAATATATCTGATAAAACGATACACATCTCCACATCGAATCTTACCTACGAGTTTTCCAAATTATTGAATCGAACAAGAATGTTTTTTATTTTAAGGTCTTAGATTAAGGCACATAACAAGTATGCAGCACAGTATGCACATCCTGCAAATCCGCACCATCTTGTTATCCTGTCAAAATCTACGCTCACGAACACACGCTTAAATCGTCATCTATGAAAGGTTTCTACACAGCACTCTGTGGGCTTATGCTCACACACATCGTTATTGCCCAAAACTGTCCACCCCGTCCTTCGGCTGCACCAAAGCTGTTGAACAACGATATTTGTATCGGACAACCCATTACGGTGCTGAACTTGAGCAACCCGAATGGTAACGAAGTCTATTACATTTGGGATTGGGGCGATGGTTCTAAAATGGACACGACCTATGATTTATCGTCTCCTGTTCACATTTACGAGCGTCCAATGAACGATGCCTGTCGGCAACCTTACAATGGTTTTGCATATAAAATTAAATTAACGGCTCAAAATCGAAGTCAAGTATGCCTCAATCACTCCACGGTGACAGATGCATATGCTTACTTTGCCGCGACTGCCGATTTTGAAGCGGCTGATGCCTGTATTGACAAACCCGAAATCTTTTTTTACAATAAATCATGTCCTTTAAACACGCCCAACACGACTGTAAAGTGGGATTTTGGCGACGGTACAACGTCCACTGAAATAAGCCCTACGCATCGTTTTCCACGTATTGGCGCATATGAAGTGACATTAACGGTAACGTCTTTATGCGGTGTTTCTACTAAAAAATTGACCGTTAGAGTACATACAACGCCTACAATTGATATTGACATTCCGAATATTACCGCCGAAAAAACAGTGTGCGCGCCTTACGAATTGACCATTACGAATAGGTCTGAAGGGATAGTAAGTGGCTTGTGGAAAATAGCACCCGCTATAGGTTGGCGTTTTATGAATGGTACGAATCAATATTCAAAAAACCCAGTTATTTTATTTGAAAATAATGGAGAATATACCTTACGCTACGAAGGCAACTCCCCTTGTGGTATGCGTCCGTGGGAAAATGCTCAAAAAATTATAGTCAAATCCAAACCAGTTGTGGCTTTGGATTCAATACCCAGCACTTGTACGCCTTTTACCTTTATACCAAAAGGGATTATAGAAACCGATGGCGGATTGCCTTTAACCTATCAGTGGATAATGGCTGACGCTTCGCTCGATAATCCAACAAGTTTAGCACCTGGCTCTGTTCGCATCAACAACAGAGGCACGTATCCGATAACCTTCAAAGCCAGCAATATTTGTGGTGCAAGTGAAGCAACACGCCACTTGATTTTGACAGATAAAATTAAAATTACGTTTCCAGACTTAAAGGAGAATATCTGCGGCGCAGCGTCTCCTGTGCAGTTGAAAGCCAGCCCCGAAGGCGGCAAATGGCGTGGCAATGGCGTGACACCCGAGGGCATATTCAACCCCTCAGTAGCGGGCTTCGGTGAACACATTTTGAATTATGCAGTGAATTTGAATGGTTGTGGCGACTCTTCAAAAGCGGTTATTAATGTTGTGGCTTCTTTACGTGATACGATGCCTATATCTTCCTTGTGTTTCTCGAATAATAATAACTCGGCAGTACGCCTAAAAAGCTCTGACCCAAGCCAAAGAATTTCGTACCCCGAGGGCGGCAGATGGACGGGTACGGGTATAACAGATG
>JAYVKQ010000272.1:0-3563 GCA_043768285.1 Saprospiraceae bacterium
GTCATTGATAAAGCACCCCCTCAGTAATGCAGTCAATGCGGAGACCCGCAAACGCTTGGAAGTCGGCACTTTGCCCCGCGCAGGATATGCGCATACAGTTGGCGCAACGGGCGATGCCCTCAATCAAGCGCACGGTGCATCGTTCCGCCTCGTTGTGGATGCAGGCGATTGGGATGCTACGCTTGCTACAAATACGCCTGGGCAATCGGGCAATCCAGACAGTACCAATTACCGCAATTTGTATGAATTGTGGGCAAAAGACAAGTATTTTCCTTTGTTTTTTTCAAAAGAGAAGGTGGAGATGGTGACGAGGGAACGTATGGTTTTAATGCCCGTGAAAAAGTAAACACACGATAAACCTTAATATATTTTTGTAGTTTTGTCAAAAATTTGATAACTGAATATGAAAAATCTTCCGATTGGCTTACAGACTTTGCCAAAACTTAGAGAGAAAAATTGTGTGTACGTGGATAAAACACAAATGGTACATCGCCTTATCACAAAGGGGGTATATTATTTTTTGTCGCGCCCACGTCGTTTTGGCAAATCACTTTTAGTGTCCACTTTTAAAGAGTTATTTGAAGGTAATAAAGAACTATTTAAAGAAACATGGATTTACGATAATTGGGATTGGTCAAAAACAAGCCCTGTTATTCAGTTTTCTTTTGATAAAATGGACTATAAAGGATTGGGCTTAGATGGTGCTATTAGCGGTGAATTATCAAAATGGGCAGAGTATTATGGTATAACATTTTCGCAAGACAGATTTAAATCTCAATTTAGAGAACTACTTGAAAAAGTCTATGAAAAACACGGACAAATTGCTTTACTGATAGACGAATATGACAAACCAATTATTGATTTTTTAGAACAAGAACCCTTGGCACAAGCGAAAATCAATCAAGCTATTATGCGTGAGTTCTATTCTATTTTGAAAAGTTCAGAACCCTATTTGTGCTTTTTCTTCGTAACGGGTGTTTCTAAATTCTC
This sequence comes from Saprospiraceae bacterium, assembly GCA_043768285.1. Classification (GTDB taxonomy): domain Bacteria; phylum Bacteroidota; class Bacteroidia; order Chitinophagales; family Saprospiraceae; genus JAAFJT01. The sequence goes on from JAYVKQ010000272.1 coordinate 991, forward strand.
GCAAGTATCTATGTTTTCGGAGTTAAATAATTTGAAAGATATTACGATGCATAAAGACTATGCTACCATAACAGGATATACGCAAAGTGAATTAGAGAGCAATTTTGACGAGCATCTTCAATCAGCGATGCAACAACTTCATTTAAGCCGCGAAGAATTGTTAAAACAAATGGCGATTTGGTACAACGGATTTAGTTGGGATGGCAAGCAAACTGTGTATAATCCTTTCGGAACGCTTAATTTTTTAGATGAACAAACTTTTCGTAATTATTGGTTTTCATCAGGCAATCCGAAGTTTTTAATTCATCAAATGAAGAAATATACCCGTTTTGATATTGAAAACACGACAACAAACGGGTATTTGCTCAATAAATACAGCCTTGATAATCTTGATTTAGTGCCACTTTGTTTCCAAACGGGTTATCTGACGATTAAGCATATTGACCCCATGACTGAGGAAATGGTTTTGGATTATCCGAACAAAGAAGTGCGCGAAAGTATGTATCAATTTATGATTGATGACATTGCTTTGACGGATATGCGCCCTAACACAGGCACAACTATCAAAGACTTAAACAAAGCCTTTTTAGCCCATGATTTAGAAAAAGTAAAAACCATTATCAATTCCTTATTGGCTTCACTGCCTTATGAGACCTATAAAAAGCAATCCGAAGGCTTTTTTCATGGACTTTTACATTTGATATTCAGCTATTTAGGGATTTATATTGAAAGCGAACCGCATTTGTCTAATGGTCGTGCAGATGTCATCGTTCAGACCCCTTCGCATATCTATATATTTGAATTTAAGTTCAATAAAACGGAGCAAGAAGCCTTAGAGCAAATTAAAAAGACAGACTACGCTGATAAATATAGAGCCATTGGAAAGCCTATTATCGGCATTGGTGTTAATTTTAATAAAGCAAAAAAGAAGATTACGGGGTGGGTAACGGAGGCTTTATAGTGATGTAAATGTATCGTCGAATAAATTCGACAAAGGCGTTGATAATCAATAACTTACGCAGCCCGTCGAATAAATTCAACGGTACATATAACAACTTATTTTTCAACGTTGCATAACTAAAAGATACTGAGGGGTATGGATAAAGTTGGCATATCAAACGCCATAATCGGCTTCGCCCAATACGCCCGACAAAAGGGTATGAATGTGGGCATAGAAGATACGTTCAATGCGTTGAAAGCCTTCGATATGGGTTTATATGAAGACAAATTATCCTTTTATTTTGCTTTAAAAACCTTATTTTGTACGTCAAAAGATGATATACCCTTGTTTGATGAATTGTTTAATATCTATTGGAATATTGAACCAGATAATGGTCAGCAACAAGCCAAAAAGAAAGTAAAATCGGATAAAAATAGTACCCAAGAAGAAACGATATTGACGATATGGGGCAAAAAGGGCAACAAAGGTGACAGCGATAAAAAAGACAGCACAACCACCACAGGAGCCAATATTGTAGAAAAAGTACGGAAAACAGATTTTGCAAAATTGGCAGACATGGAGGTGGATATTTTGAATGAAATAGCCGAAAAACTCTGGCGCGAAATGCTCAAACGCATGAAACGCCGTCTTAAAAAGACAACGACAAAGGGTAAAGTGGATATACGCAAAACCATCCGCGCCAGTCTCCAACACGGGGGCGACCCGATAGCACTAAAACTCAGAGGGCAAAAACCTAAGAAATTGCGCCTCGTCGTGATGCTCGATGTGAGTGGTTCGATGGATAAATATAGTTTTTTTCTACTGCGTTTTGTCTATGCCTTGCAGCAATATTTTGAGCGCGTGGAGTCGTTCATTTTTAGTACCCATTTGAAGCATACAACCGAGTATATTTATAAAAATGGCTTAGAAAAAACCTTGAAACTCTTGTCAGATAATGCTGATAATTGGTCGAGTGGGACGAAAATTGGCGCGTGTTTGCGGGAGTTTAATGAGCAATATGGTAAGCAAATGTTGTCCCGCAGTTCCTTAGTGATTATATTAAGCGATGGTTTGGATACGGGTGAAAAAGGCATAATTGAACATGAAATACAGCGTATTCGCCTTAGAACAAAGCGTTTGATATGGCTTAATCCTTTGAAAGGTATAGAGAATTATCAGCCCGAAGCGCGGGGGATGAAAGAGGCGTTGCCTTATATTGATACTTTTAGGTCGGCGCATAGTTTGGATAGTTTATTGGAATTGGAGGATTTTTTGATTAATGTTTAAAAATAGGCTTTGTGGACGCAAATGTCTTTAAAAAAGGTGTCCTAATGTTGTGCCTTATCTCACCAATAACGCATTTGGGCAAAAATTTTAACGAAGTTCCAAGTTTTGTTAAATAAATGCTTAATTTTCGACTTCGTTCAATTAAAAAAAGAAACCCGTTCCATCGCATAAAGTGGTGAAACGGGTTTCTAAAATGTAGTATTAGCGGAATTGCCGCAGGTATTCACGGCAATTCTGTTAATGCACAAAAAGGCATTTGTACATAAGTTTCATATCGGAAGGGCGATTGAAATCACGCCCCTATTGATAGTTCATTGTGGTCAAAATCAATAGCGGGCGATTTCAA
>JAYVKQ010000273.1:0-11246 GCA_043768285.1 Saprospiraceae bacterium
GAAAATAGTTGATAATTGATAGTATTTGTGCATTAATTTAATTATTAGGCAGGGCGATTGAAATCGCCCGCTATTGATTTTGACCACGAAAACACATCAATAGGGGGCGATTTCAATCGCCCTTCCGATATGAAAATTATTGTACAAATGCCCTTTTTGTTCATATACGAAATCGCTGAACTACCCCTCAGTATTTTTTCTAAAATATTAATTTTCAATAACTTATAAAAAATAATTAACTCATGGAAACGATAACAAGGAATACAACACTCGACCTAAAAGGGTCAGCTATAAATTTTATGTTCGCCTATGCAGAACAAGATATGGATAAAATGATGAGCCTCTGTGATACCGATGGCGAGGTTTGGTTCAAACCATTGGGCGAAGACGGACGCGGCACAATTGGCGGCTTAGGCAAAGGGCTTTGGACGGCTTTGATAGATAGTTTTCCCGACCTCAACAATACCGTAGATTCTGCAACCCTTGATGGGGACGGCAATGTGCGCTGCCAAGTCGTGATACGCGGGACGCAAGCAAAGGACTTCGCAGGTATTGAATGTAAAGACCAACAATTCAACAGCGACCATATTTTTATATTCAAACACAACCCCGATGGCGAAATCAACAGCATCCATATTGAATGGAACCACGCGGATTTCCAAAAGCAATTGGGCAGTTGAAACGTTTGTTAACCTAATAATATAGAGCAATGCTGTGGAGATGGCGTTGCTTTTTTAGTATGTAAACAAATTTTTTCTCATGAACGCTAATATATTGTGCAAATTATTTTCGAGTTCGTAAATTATAATTACCTTTAAGCATATTTATGAAACCAGATAAGACAACTTTGCTATTGTTAAACTACACATAAGTACTCCAAATAAATGAATACCGAAATAACAAAACCTTTGTTTTGTTTCCCATTCTATAAATTCAGACGCTCAAACTTCACGTTCGCAGCACCAATTTTACAGTATATAAATAATTAAATACTTGATTATCAATTATTTAAAAGGTAATGACAGGGCAGTATTACCAATTTAGATATCCTATTGATTTGTTCAAATGCTTTGAGCTTTGGCGGTATCTATATTTATGAAAAATAATGTAAACAACAATGATTTAACTATACAACTAATGATTAAACTACCTAAAGAAAACCTATTAAAATTTAAAATTTTGAACAATCTAAATTATTTCTTGATAGCGATAGTATGTTCTATCACCCTAAATTTGACTGCTCAAAATACTGTAAGCTATTTCACAAGATTGGGTAGTCAACTAAATGGTGGACTTATGGGACGAAGTAAAAAATAAACTACCCATCTTAATAATTCTATTTTCTTTACTCCTTGTTGAATTGATTTTAAATAATCCATTATTTCTCAAGCAATTCTTCTTGATTATAGAAAATACAATCATCAATATGGGTACTTTATTTTTTAATTCGTCCCTAATTATCTTTTCATTCCTATAATCCGTATTTTTAAAATATTCTAAATTTTTTATAATGAACAGATACAGTAAAATTTCAACTTTCGTGCTTGTGTTAGCACTCTTATATGCTGCTTGTCAGAAAGAAACCATCAGCGAAACCCAAGAACCTGTCGCTGTTACTGACGAAGAAAAAGCTGTGCAGGGAATTCGAGTAGCGTCTAATTCGGCAATTGCTCAAAAAGATACGCTTAAAATTGGTAGTTTTCTTAGCCCCGATTTCACGATTATCACTTCGCGTAGCACTGAGTTGAAAGGGCCTGAAAACATGATGCGTGCTTTTGCTACTGAGTTTGCCAATAGAAAAGATATAATTTACGAGCGAGTTCCAGACAAAATTGTCGTGTACGAAAATTGGAAAATGGCTGCCGAATATGGGCAATGGACAGGCTCTTGGGTAGAACCAGACGGGAAGATTCAGCTCAAAGGCTCGTATTACGCTAAATGGCATAAACTCAATGGCGTTTGGAAAATCCGAAGCGAAGTTTTTACGCCTGCTGATTGTAATGGCAGTGCTGCTTGTAATAATAGACCATTTTAATAAATTTGAATCTTGTTTTTAACTCATTTTAAAAAAAAACTATTGATTATGAAAACTATTACCAAAATGTTGACAACCGTTATTAAAACATTATTACTCTTATTGGTCATAAACATGACTTTTTCGTGTACTAATAACAAAACTAATAGCCCAAGCTCAGACGTTGTTTCCCAAAAAGTCGCTACCGAAGAAAAAACTAACGATACCATCGTTATCAAAGGTACAGTCAAGGCAATTAGATTCGGTAAAGATGGCTACACTGCGGATGTAGAAACCGATACATCAGGCATTTATGCAGCTTTGGTGTCTATTTCAAATGTAGGGGGACCTGAAAACCACAAATCGTGTGAAGTGGGTAATCAAGTAACTTTCAAAGGCGTTTCTTCTGTTTTAGCAGATGTTAAACAATTTAGAGTCATTGAAATTGTCAGTATTGGAGCTATTCGAACCCAATTGCTCATTAGTCCATTTGCGTTTAGAGGTATTCAAGTGGGTGATTTGATTGCTAACCACAAGGCGTATATACAAAAAACGAAATTGAAGACAGGCGAAGGCACTTTTGATGTCTATGAAATTAAGGATTTTGAGAATAATCCTGCGGGCTATTTAGTACCGGACCCCAAAAACAAACTTTTGGTAGGTGATATTACAGTAAAAACGCCTAAAGCCGAAACAGCAAAAGGCATAAAAGTAGGCGGTACTTTTCAGGACTTGCTAAAGGCTTTTCCTAATATTGAAGTGCATGGTTCAGAAATTGAAGGACAAACCCATGCCAATGCCAACAACATTTCCTATCGTTTGGATATGCCTAATTTCACATATGATGTTGACAAAGCAAAAATACCCCCAACGACTAAAATTACGGAAATTATGATTAACAGAGGTGAAGCGGCAAAAGCCATGATTTCGGAAGCTTTGTTTAGTAAAATTAAGTCAGATGAATATTGTTGGCAAACCAGTAAGACCTTGGAACTGCGTACAGAACCAAATGCAAAAAGTAAAGTAGAGGGCAAACATTTTGCAGGAGAAGTCCTCAAAGTATTAGGCACTAAAATGATTAACAATCAATTGTGGATTAAAGTGGCATATACCTTTAAGATAAAAGCAGGCTATGAAGACACATTTGCAGATGGACAGGTATCGCCAGGGGGTGAGCCAACGGGTTGGATTGGTGGTGCAGAAACGCCTAAAATTAGTTGTAAATAGAAACGACATATTTGTTAATTTAATAATTATAAGCAACGCCGTTATTGGCGTTGCTTTTTACTTATCTACCCCCTCCGTATTTTTTCAAGTTTTTAATAAAAACCATACATATTTAGAGAAGATATAAAAAGGAAAAAATGAGCGCACAAGTCCTTATGAAAGCATTACCCAAACGCGCGGTAAAAGCAAACCATTTTAGTTGCCCAAAATGAACCTACGATTTACATATATCAAAAAACGATAAAGGCGAATGGATATATTTTGATGTTATTGGTTTAAGCAATGCTATAACTATTGCGGATAAAAAAGTCTTGCTTTCTGATATATATCTTGATGTTGATTTTGAAGATATTGATGGTTAATTCGTTATCCACTTCCTATGTGCATATTCCTTTCTTAAACGGCTCAACGTCTCAGGTGCAATCCCCAAATAAGACGCAATATGATGATTGGGAATACGCTCCATAAATTGGGGGTAGCGTTCCGTAAATTCTAAATATCGTTCAAGTGCCGTTTTACTCATCACGGCTAATAAGCGCCTTTGCGATACAATAAGCGCATTTTGGGTAATAATTCTAAAAAAACGCTCCAATTTGGGCACTTCGATAAAGAGTTTTTCCAAATGCACTTGGTCTATCAAGAGTAATTCGCAGGTATCCAAGCACTCAATATTGAGCTTGGTGGGTGTTTGATTGATACCCGAAGCCATATCCCCGCCCCACCAATCCTCAACCGAAAATTGAATAATATGCTCCTTGCCCGTCTCGTCCACTTCAAACGAGCGCAAGCAACCTTTCACGACATAGTGAAGATGCCGAGAAATATCACCTTCTTGCAAAACATATTGCTTTTTGCGGTATTTTCGCGCTGTAAAATGTTGAGTAATAGTGTCAAATTCTACATCAGTTAAGGAAATATGCCTTGCAAATGCTTTTTTTAGTGCGTCAAACATAGATTGGTATGTGTAAAATGCTGAAAATACTGAGGGGGTATGCCCATTTTAAATAAATGTCACAGAGTTTAAACAGAGAAGACACAGCGTTTCATAGAGGTGATTTATGACCTAAATTTTGAATTTTACAAACATAATTTTACTCTGTGAAACGCTGTATCTTCTCTGTCTAAACTCTGTGACAAAAAATATTAAAGAACATGAAAAAACAACTTACAACTCTTTCATTATCAATGTTTTGTGCCATATATTGTATTGCCCAAAATGCCACCAATATGTCCAAATTCACAGAAACCACATGGCAGACTGAAACATTGGGCAAAGGTATAACTTGGCAGCATTTTCACTTCAATGATAAGCAATTATTTAACAGCAATCAGCATATAAACATTGTGCGCTTGGGGAAAAAAATGCGCAAACTGCAATGGGTATTCGTTTCAGGTGGCGATAGTCTCTTGAAAACCAGCACTTTAGCACAAAATGCGCAAGCGACAGTAGGTATCAATGGGTCTTTTTTTGATGTGAAAAATGGGGGCGCGTTGGACTTTATCCGTGTGGATGGCAAAACTTTGGATACAACAGTGTTGAACAAAGGCAAACGCGCTGAACACCAGAAAGCCGCCATTGTTTTTGAGAAAAATAAGCTCAAAATACTGAGGGGGGATAGTTCTGACATCAAGTGGGATGAGAAACTAATGCACGACAATATCATGGTCACGGGACCTTTATTACTACTTGATAATCAACTTGTTACACTCATGAAATCGGCTTTCAATGACAATCGTCACCCGCGTAGCTGTGTCTGTATTACCGATAAAAAAGAAACCCTGCTGATAACGATTGATGGACGCACCGCCGAATCGCAAGGCGTATCGCTGCCCGAATTGCGGCAAATTGCACAGTGGCTACATTGCAAAGATGCCATCAATCTGGACGGCGGTGGCTCCACAACGCTCTATATCGAAGGCAAACCCGACAATGGCGTGGTGAATATGCCGTGCGATAACAAACTTTTCGACCACTTGGGTGAGCGCAAGGTGAGTAATATTATTGTGGTGAAAAAGCTATAAAATTAAGCCGTTTGAGGAACAGCATTATGCGACATAATTTCCTTTTGAAGACATTCAAAATGCTCATTTTCAAATGCTTTTTGCTCAGAAATGCTCATTTTTGATACATAAGACGCGCGAATATGCAGCCTTTCCTCATGCGATTTTGCGCCATAATATACTTGAAAATAAGAACGCATCATGTCACTCATTGGCTCCATGCGGTTGATGAAACGAGCAACAGATTTATATGATAGAGACGGCAATTGCTTATTGCTTTCTATTATATCATGGATTGCTTTTTCTTTTCCTTTGTTCATCGTATAACGATTTTAGTTTTTCTAAAATTAAATAAAAATGGTTACAAAAAATGAGAATATTCGATTCAAATCCAATAAATCCGATAGGATTTATACGTTTATAGAAAATCTATCTGAAAATGTAAAACGAATCCGTAGGATTCGCACATAAAAGCGCGGGTAACGTGCGAATCCTACGGATTCGTGAGCGTTCTACTGTAAACTTATTCTATAAACGTACAAATCCTAACGGATTTATTGGATTTGAACTGATTATTTATATTAAAAACAAATTTTTGCAAAGCTAAAATAACCATTCGTGCAAGTTTATATAATCAGTAATGACTTTCGCCAAACCCAAATCTTGAATATCCTCAACACTATGCGTTGTTGCCAAACCAACCGCCGCCATATTTGCCCGTTTTGCCGCTTCAAAACCACTCATACTGTCTTCAAAAACGAGGGCATCTGCTGGGGCAACGCCCAAGCCTTCGGCGGCTTTTAGGAATATTTCGGGATGTGGTTTGCCTTGCGTAACATCGCTGCCACTAACCACTATATCAAAATAGTGTTTAATGTCTAAGGCATTGAAAATGAAATTGATATTGTGCCAATCGCCCATTGTGGCTAAGGCGATAGGGTAGTGGTTTGATTTTAAAATATCTAAAAAATCGTGCAATCCTGCTATGGCATTGGGTATATAAGTTTCGCGGTATAGTGCCTCTTTTTGTTGCCCTAATGCCATAAGTTCGTCGTTTGGTACATCTGCGCCAAACACCGTGCGCATCATTTCTAACAACGTGCCTTTGTGGATTTTATCCAACTCAGCTTGGGTCATCGGGATATTGTGTTTTTCAAAAAAATGAAACCATGATTGGTTGTGATAGCGCATATTGTCTATCAAAGTGCCGTCCATATCGAATATAAAACCTTTGAACATAAGCGTGTAAGGGTGAATGTTGAATAGTAAAAAAAAGGAAAGGAAATTAAAGTGTCACATTATCGTATTTTTTGTGATATTATGTGCGAAATACTGAGAGGTCGCTGCTTTTAATATGAAAATAATTCATCTATATTATATAAATGTTTTATAAAAAATTGAATATCAATTAGTTGGAAATTAGATTTGAAAATATAAGTGAGAAAACAATAAATACTAAATAGAAATTAAATTTATTATAAAAATAACATAAAAAATTGACAATCATAGTTTTATGTATGAATATTTAGTTAAATTGTAGGTTATTGATAGTCACAAAGTAAACAAAGTTCACTATATACATGAAATCAAAATATATTTAATGTTTAAATCGCTTGTTTAAGGACATATATACACATGAAAAACACTAAATTGTATTTAAAATACATTTATTAAATTAATATTTGATTAAATAAATAATTTAATGAATTGATATTCAGCCATTAAAAAATAACATAAAAAAATATGTAAATAAGGTATGTTCAAAGTTCAAATAAGTTTTTGTATATTTGTGTTCGTTATACGAGAAAGCGTCACAAGGCTTCTAAGAACGTATCTTACTATTGAGGGAAAGGTAAGTAAAGACTGCATAGTTCCGCTTATTTTTCTTCTTAAAAACTTACAATTTTTTTATAGGGGCAACGAAAACGAATTTTACAATTTTTGACCAAACTTACAATTTTTACTTTTTTTTGTTTTAGCACACTCGCTAAAAGGGCAGCTAAATCAAGCAAACAAACGAGGAAAACATTTTCAGACAACAAACAGAGAAACTGCACCCATAAGGAACGATGAAACAATAAAAGTGCATTTTGAAACTATTCTATTATCACTATATAGCCCATCTTTTGCGTTAAATATTAACCATATTCGCCTTAAAAGATAGTCTATCTGGTAAAAATATAATTAGCTTGAAAATGCTCTTTTATTATTTCATCGTTCTTAACGTGTATCACAAAAATTAACTTTAAAATATTTACTGCACTTTGTGTAGTGGAAATTTAATTTTTAAATGGTTATAAGTAGCTGTCAAAACGGGTTCGTCCTGCTTTGACAGTTTTTTTTATGATAAGGTAAGTAGATGTACGACTTGTAATGTATTTATTATCAGTATATTATGAAAAGTAAAATTGTCGATTATTTATAGCTACCTACTTAGTTTATCATTCACCCTTAAAACTTAGGTGGAATTATATTTTTGAAATGCCCATTTAGTAAAGCTCTTTGCCGCAAATATTCCATTTCTCTGACCACGGGTAGCACCGCGTTCAAATGTTTCTGCATAAAATTTTGCCGTTCTAATTCGGTGCGAACACATAAAAAATCATACTCTTGCTCTACCGAAAAACCCACGTAATGCGCTACATCGTAGGTTTCGAAATTAGCAATATCTGTTGGCAATTCTTTATTAACACTTAGTAGTTGAAACAGCTCGGCTACTTGTGTCAGTATGGCTTCGTTTGTTAAAAAATCGCCTTTTGTTTCAACTATTTTAAGGGTTTCTATATCCGCCGCGCCGTACATTTTGCCAATGGCTTGGTTATAAAAATCAATGATTTTGAAAAGTCCAATTGCCTCTGTTCTTATATCCATTTCGCCTTTGGCATGGCGTTTTTCGATAGCAATTAGCCGCATCTCGGTACCAATATCCATCATTTTGTTGTTGATAAAAGCAGGAATCCCAAATGTTTTTCCATCTGCCTCACACTCCATTATAAGCTGCTTGTAGCGCGGCTCAAAAATGTGAAGATTGAGTTTTTCGTTCGGAAAAACCACCAACTTTAACGGAAACATAGGTAAAAAACGCGTGCGTGCCATTGTGGGAGTTATGAAGTATGAAAAATGAAGTTTGTGCATTAAGGTGACTTTTCGCTGAGCGATTAAAATCGCCTCCTATTGATGAGAATAACGAGTATTATGGAAAAAAAATCAATAGAGGGTGATTTTAATCGCCCTGCGAAAAGTCACCATAATGTACAAACTTCATAACTAATTATTATACATTGCTTCTTTCAAAAAATTATTCAACGGTTGGGCTGCCAGCCAGTACCCCCTCAGTATTTCAACGATATTATCACTCAGATATGCCTCATTTGGGACATTAGCTGACCAATAAAATTGGGTATTCAGAATAAGCGGTTGGCGTTTTACATCGTCCTCAAAATCGGGTGGTACGCGCTTATTTTTATCTCCTTTAATAACACTCCACTTTGATTTAAAGTTTTCATTATCAATAAGTTCTGCAAATTGATCGGGGTGCATGGCTATATACTGCCTGACGCGATAAAGCATTTCTTTTTCCTCAAACCAATAAGCACCTCCTGCGATAAAATTTTCACCACTACCGAGTTGTAGATAATGACCAGGGTGGATTTTGTCTTTAGTGCCAAAGCGGGTTATACTCGCCCCAAGATGTTCCTTGTAGGGTTGTTTGTCTTTTGAAAAACGGGTATCCCGATTAATACGAAACAACATATTTTTGACTGGCACAAGACCCAATTCAGGCTCTGTATCGGTCAACGAGGCGATAACTTGTTCGAGCAAATGTATAAACGGCTCTTTAGCCTCGCGCTCGTAGCGTTTTTTGTTGTCTAAAAACCAATCTCGATTGTTATTCATCGAAAGGTCTTTGAAGAAATCGAAGTAAGATTGTGCAATTAAAGCCATATTTTATACTGTATTTGGAATATAAAAACGATAAAGTATTATTTTGAAAATTGTAAAGCATTGATTTTAAATACTTTATTAATTCACTATTCATCATTTCTTGTGCTACAAAGCTATATCGTTTTTTAACAAAATATCTATTAAAGAGATAAGAAAAACAGGATTGCAGCGTTATTTACGAATAATGTAATTTATCGCGTCATTTATCATCAAACCGTTAAAAAAAACAGTATGAATAAAGTACTTGTTTTAAGTTTATGCCTTTGCTTTTCCCTTTTCTCACGCGCACAAGTTCATCCAAAACCGTCCGAATTGCCACCCTTTGAGGCTGGTGCGCGGGGCAAATTTGGCATCTCTGACTCTAAGATGTTCGACCAGTTACTTTCAACAATTGCGGGCGTGGGAAGTTCATCAAAAGAACTTTTGGCAGAGCAAAGTCTTAAAGCCTATATGATGCCGCCGCGAAAAACGGGTTATGGTATTCATTCCGCTTGCTATGCCATCACGAGTGCCTTAGAGTATTACGTCAATCTTAACAACAACTATAAGGACAATCTCTCACCTGATTATTTGCGCTTGAGCTTGCCAAATGGCACTATCGAAGACGATTTGGTTTTTGTAGCTACCAACGGCACTGTATCGGCTGCTATATTGCCATATGATGCGGGTAACTTGACCCCCTCTGTACATTCGGCTGTAAAATACAAAATTCGGAATTATTTAAAATTATTTCAAGTAACAACACGCCCTCAGCAAAAATTGTACGACCTTCGCAAGGCAATTACACGTGGTAATCCTGTCATTGTTGAAATGCAAATCACCAATGAGTTTAAAAACCTACGGCAGGCTCGTTTGTGGAATACCACCGATGGTGATAAAACCCCGGCTGGCACACATTATCTCATCGTAGTCGGTTATAACGAAGAAAGCCACCAAGTCGAACTCCTCAATTCGTGGGGGCGCGAATGGGGCAACGGCGGTTATATTCGTATGAATTATGAGGATTTTAGCACGGCGGCGGTGAATGGTTATGTGCTTTTGCTGTAAATACGAATAATGTGTTCAAACCCAATAAATCCATAAGGATTTGTACGGTTATAGAATAAATCAATGCGATTTCGTTAATGAATCCGTAGGATTCGCACGTAAATGCGTGTATAATGTGCGAATCCTTCGGATTCGTTTTACATTTTCATATATCATATATATTGTCTATAAACATACAAATCCTAACGGATTTACTATATTTCAACACACTATCAACTATCAACTATCAACTATCAACTATCAACTATCAACTATCAGCTATCAACTATCAGCTATCAACTATCAACTATCAACTATCAACTATCAACTATCAACTATCCATTCGATTTTTATGTCAATTTTAACAAGTATTCAAGATTTTATCCAAAGAAAAATAGTGCGTTCGCAGAAAGCGCGTTGGAATCATCAATATGCACAAGGCAAATGGGACGGACTGAAAGACGCACCTGAATTGGAGCGTCAAAGCATCATTAAAGAGTATTTTCAAAAATACAAAGACGCTGGGAGTATGCTCGAGTTTGGCTGTGGCTTCGGTGTGTTGCCTGATGTGATATTCAAAAAAGAAGGCTATACGCACTATTGTGGCGTAGATGTGTCAGATTTTGTCATTCAAAAAATTCAGACCTTAGCCGATAGTCGCCATATATTTGAAATAGGTGATATGGAGAACTATAATTTTAAAGAAAAATACGATGTCATTGTGTTCAACGAAGTCATAAATTATGCACAAAATATACCCAAATTGATTGCCGATTGCCGTCAGCACGGTTTAAAAGAGGGCGGTATATTCATCATCAGTGTGCATGATTATAAGCGGAGTGATGAGCATTGGCGTGATATACATAGCACCATGCGCGTTTTGGAGACACGTCGGGTAGATAATGGTAATAACCGTTGGCAAGTGGAAGCGTTGGTGTAGTTTCAGTATTTCTTAAAAATAAATAGAAAAATAGGGAGGGTGGTAAGGTATTTCTACTACCTTTGTCCCGATTTTGGTTGCCTTATATTTGAT
>JAYVKQ010000274.1:0-10353 GCA_043768285.1 Saprospiraceae bacterium
GTCTTGAACGGCGTGGTGACTTACAGCTTGTCCACCTACTACTTTAAAGAAAGGCTACCCCTCAGTGTTTTTGGACGTTTTGGCAGTTGTGCTTCATGGAAAGAAGTCGGAAGTAACCTTTTCTCTAAACACTTCCGACAACCCCTGCGAACATTTAAACGTACAGGGACTTGAGGGAACGGGGAACATTTAAACGAACAGGGTATCGGTGTTCGGTACGCTTTTTTTACTTTTTAAGTTAAAAAACATCACCTACAAATTCCCAATGTTCAAACTTTTCTTTTGTCGTTAAATAAATCATTTGTTGATTTAATTTCAATTCATTTTGTTTGGTCAAAACGATGATACCACCAAACAGGTTTTGCGCTTTCGCATTTTCATTTTGAATAAAAACTTGCAAGGCTTCGGCTTTCGCTTTTGTTTCGCCTGATGTTTCAGTCATGCCGCTTTTAGTGTCGAATATGCCGATTCGATTGTCTTTAAACAGCACGATATAATCAGGATAAAAGGTTCTGTCTTCGTTTTTGTAGGTGTATTTGATGCCCAAATACTCTTTTTTACTCACACCGTTTTTATACCAAAAATGTATTTTATTGCCTTGTGTTTCTAAATACTCTTCAAAATTCTTTTCAATTTGGCTGCGATTTTTTAATAAATAACATTTATCGTAGTAATGTGTTTGACTTTTTACCAACTGATACCCCTCAGTATCGTAGCTTTCTGTTTCTTTTATTTGCCATTGATACCATTCTTCTTCGGCTTTAGTTGCTACTTCTTTTTTACGGATAGGCTCGTAAGCCTCAATAGATGCTGCCAATGCGGTTGAAAAATACGTATAATTTTCTGTTCTTAAAACGATATGCTGAATCTTAATTTTACCATTGCTTTCTGTCCCAATGCCTAAATATTGCTCAAACCAATCATAAATAGCCCTTTTCATGGTTGCCATCGAATCCCGTTGTGCGTAGCCCGATATTTTTTCTATTATCAATTCATCGAATTTGGTTTGTATATCGTTGTCTGAAATATGGGTCGTTAATTGGTTTTGCATCGTTGGTTTATCACCATCTAATTTGTCTATCAATGCCGTTTTGAAACGTCCATCTTCGCCTAATGTCGTTTCATTCATAGATAATGATAAATTAATACCTTGTTTTCCTAATATTTCTGCATTTTCGGCTTGATTGATGACCCCCTCAGTATTCTTTAGTTTAAACCGAGTATTTAAGGTTTCGTATAGAATTGCATCAAAACTTAATGTCAATGTCCCAAAATCGGTTCTTTTTCGATAATACGATTCCAATTGAATGTCGGGCAAACCTTCTCGTTTTTTACCGAATACATTTTTCAAAATATCGGGTTCGTAGAGTTCTTTCGTGACCGATATTTCAGTCGCGTTCGCATAGACATAGCCTTTGTTGAGGGCAGTTGTTTTATAATATTTCTGTTCGGGCATTCTCAAAATACGCCCAATGGTTTGTATTTTAAATGCCTCTTTTTTCAAATCTCTAAACATCACCAATATATGCGCTCTTGGGCAATCCCAGCCTGTGGCTACACCGACTTTGAACATTAAAAACCCCACTTTTGAATCAAAAGCCGCTATATCGTCTTCTAAATTGACTTTATCATCGCTCAACCAAACGGCTAATTGTCCATTATCTTCTGTTACCCCTTTTTTACTTAAAAATTGGGTGACAGCCGTGCGTTTGGCTTCCCCTGCTGCGGAACTTGGCAACTGAATCAAGACTAACGGGTTTATTTTTACCCCCTCCCTATCAAACAAATTTTTTAAAGTTTCACGCTTATTAAAAGCTGTTTCTAATATCAAATCTTCGCCAGTTTGTATGTTATCGTCTGCTTTAAATGCGCTTAATCCTTCATTGATAACGATTTCATCTTTTATCATTTCTTCATCTATCACGTCTTTGGGCTTCACGCGAAGGTGTGCGCCTTCGCCGTCTTCTTCTTGCTCGCGTGATATGCTGAAAGTGGGTGTAGCACTGACTTCTATCGTCAAATCTGCGCCAATAATATCTCGTATTTCGTTGCCGTTGTCGGATAGTTTTCCAATATGGCTTTCATCAATAATTAAAATGAGTTTTGATGTGTCTCTGGTATTCCGCATCACTTCTGTGAAATTGTGGAAGTCTGCCGCTTTGCGCATCGCTTTGTTTTTCCATTCCTTTGTTTCACCGTCTTTATTGTTCAGTTTTTCCCAATTCACAACCGTTACGCTGCGTTCTTCTAATTGAGATGCACCGCTTAAATAGCTCTCTTCGTACAGCGATACTGAGGGGTCGCCTTTGAAAAAATTGTCTAATGATTTTTTGGATTGTTCATGCACTTTGCCTTTGCCGATACTGAGCCAAAGGAAACAAACGGACTCGTCGGCGGCATCGAGGTTAAAATATTCTTGGATATAATGCGCCATGATAATGGTTTTCCCACTACCCGTTGGGGCTTGAAAAACGATTGTTTTATTCGTTAAATCGGCAAATTCGGTCAATAAACGGTGTGTTTGTTGCCTAAGTTCGTTCACTTTTGTGCGTTGGTATTTTCTGAGTACTATCATTGAAAAGCTGCTGTTTTATATAAAAAATGTTTATCGCTCTGATAGTTTTCTCTTATGTATTTACTTTGTCCAATGGGTTTTAACCCATTGTAATTTATATATTGTGCTTGATTTCCAACGGGTTAAAACCCGTTGGACTGTTTATTTTTTCTTTCTATCAAATTTGCGTTTGTACAAATTCATAATTTCGGTAGGCATTGGCTCTATCCGTACTGCTTTTTCAAAATAATTATTGTACTCGTCTAACGAAATGCCACTGCCTAAGCCGAAAATATACAGCACTGCGTGCCCTGTTTGTTGCGCTAAAACGGCTTTCAAATCGCTTCTATACTGAGGGGTGTCGTCGTGCAAAATACCCAAGGTTTTGTCGTAATCTCGATACACTTCCCAACCTTCGGCATCGTAGGGCTTGTCGTTGCTATCGGCTAAGGGCGTGAAAACGTTTTCTTTGATGCACAACATTTCCGTACATTTCCCCTTGAAATTATAGGCTTGTTGGTCAAAATTGGGGCTACGCTCTACATATTCCGTCCGATAATAGCGCAAACGCCCGCCTGTACCCTCCACTTTTTCGCCTTTGGGCGTGGTGTAGCCTTCTATCACTTTTTGCAAACGGGGATAGGTCACGCTGCGACAAATGCCGAGTGCCTGTATATCCGCTTCCGTTTTGCCTTCTTTGCGGAGTTGCGCTTGCGTTTTATCGGTCACTTCGTTGTTGGTGACTAATATAAATTGTCGCCTGCCACCATCTTGTTTGTTCAGTTCTAAAACGGCGTGTCCTGTTGTGCCACTGCCGGCGAAAAAATCGAGGACTACTGAGGGGGTGTCTTTATTGGTTATTAAATTTATTAAATCATTCATTACTTCTACATTTTTTGGGAAAGGTAATTGACCTTTTCCAACAATGTTTTCTAAATCAAGTGTACCTTTCCTTCCATCTCTATAAAAAACAGAACTATATGGTTCTTTATCAATTTCGAACAAATAGCTTTTTCTATTTGGAATAGTGGTTTCATCTTCACCAAAGTGAATACGTGATGGTATTTCTGCCAAAGCCTTTCTGGTGGTTTCTTCATCCCAACGCCAGCCGGTTGAGGGTTTTTTACAAGATTTTAAAGTTGTTGGATGAATAATATCATATCGAGGTCGTGACTTTCTTCCATCATCTGGTCCTGCAAAATTATCAGCGAAATATAATCCTCTATCATCAGAAAAATTATAATGTTTATGTGCTTTACGCATATCTCCTATGGGTAAATTTCTAAACCAAGCCCTCATTTCAGTGGTGATTAAATCATGTTTATTTAAATGCTTCTTTTTTAAATATTGATAATGTTCTAAAACTTCCTCAACTCCAGCTTTCTTTTGTCTCCATTTACCATTTATTATACTTGCGGATTTATTTTTTGAAAACGCTAAGATATATTCATGTGTGATTGAAATCCATTTAGAGTCTCCTTTTTTACTTTTCTGCCAAATCACATTAGCAATAAAATTTTCCTCTTTAAAAATCTTATCACACAACAATTTCAACTGCGCTTGCTCATTATCATCAATAGAAATAAAAATAACGCCCGTATCTTTTAGGAGTTCTTTAGCCAATTCCAATCTATTTTTCATAAAAGAGAGCCAAAGGGTGTGTCTGCCGCCATTTTCTTTATCAATAAAATTATCGTTGTAGCGAAAATCTTTATTACCCGTATTGTAGGGTGGGTCAATATAAATCAAATCCACAGCTTTGCGGTGCGTATAAAGCAAGGCATTGAGGGCGTGGTAATTATCGCCTTCGATAAGTAAGTGCGTGGGTTGCGGCTTATCGGGATTGTCAAAAAGGTCGGATTGTGGTGGGGCAAATTGGGTGAGGTGCTTTAAGCCATTTTCATCTTTAATAGCATCAAGCACAGGGAAAAAAGTTTGGCACTCTTTGATGACATTTTCCTCCCCCTCAGTAGTGGCATTCAAATCCCAATACAGACCATATTTGTCCTTACCTTTAAGGGATTTAAGTTCCGCAAGGAGTTTTTCAAGGGTTTCACGTTTTTTATTATCGGGTAAGTTGAGGATTTCATCAACAGAAAAGTGCGTCATAGGTGCTTTTTAAACATTAAAACAAATAATATAGGGTAAAGATACAGTATAGGTGTAAAATACAAAGTATAAATACCCGCAGAAAGGAAAAGTCGTTTTTTGCGTTCAGGCGTATGTTTAAAAATTGGCATGCAAATATAAAAACAGAAAATTATATTAAGTTATGATATATCAAAATAATAGAAACATTAACAGTTTATTGACAGTTGTTTCGTGTTTATTTGTTTGTTTTTCAGATGAGCGATTGCGCTAATATAATCTAACAAAGTGGCTTTGTTGCACATTTGCGCCAACGGCTTATCTAATAACTCACCTGCTTCGCTTCCGATGGCACTTTTGTCTTGGTTTTTCCATTGTACAAAAAACTCGTAAGGTGTGCTGGCGGTGCCGTACCATAAGCCTTGCGAATCGTTGCCCGCAATTACCAATTGTATGGTGCTGAAAAAATGCCCGTTGAATGGTTCTTCTTGATTGGTGCGCAATTGATTGATGGCTTCTGAAATGGACACCGAAGCCCGTTTGAGTTCCAAAACTGCTACCGCTATGCCATTGATATACAGCACGATGTCGGGGCGGCGTTCATAACCACCTTTGAGCGTCACCTCTTCGGCTATGGCGAACTCGTTGTTTTCAATCGTACCCCAATCTATCAGCCACACGTTTTCGTGGGGTTTGTCTATGCTCGTTTGTACGGCTATGGGGTAGCGCAATAGGTTGTAGGTGCGCATATTGGCGTTGATGACTCGTGCCTGTTGTCTCGGCTGCCTGTTCCAACTTGATTAAGGCTGCCGATATACCCCCCTCAGTATAACCGCGTTTGAGTAGGTTTTTTTTTGAGTAAATCGCTCTCAATGTGCCGATTATTGGCGCGTTTTTCCCGATTTCCCAAATATTCGTAGCCCAATTGCGTTGTAAATAGGGCGATGACCCTGTTTTGCGTGTCTCTTTCGTTGCGGGTTTGATAGTTCATGTTATGAGTTTGATTTTAAAAAATTCAGCCCATCTTGTGTAAGCACGTATTTTTGATTTTTTGAGTTTCGGTTTGTTTTATCTGTCTTTTCAATCAACCCTAAATCAATGAGGGGTTGTATGTGTCTTTTAAAATTGCCCCAATATTTTGATATATTAATTGCTTTTAAAATATCTTCTCGATTGCGAGGCTCTTGACAATAATTTAAAATAATTATGTTGTTTTTTAACGTTTTAAGATATTTGGATGAATTTTGTTGCACACTTTTTTGTTGCACACTTTTTTGTTGGACACTTTTTGAATTTTGATGGTCACTTACTTGGTCACGTTCTTTCTTATCCAAAGAAAATCCAATACTATTTAAAAAAGTTATTTCCTTCTCCGAAAGTTCCTTTCCTTTTTGCGCTTTATCAAGTACAATCGCTTCATCAAGTGTCGTTTCTTTATGTGTTGCCAAATAATGAGCATAATCAAGGCTTAATATTTCCCCGTGTATTTCAACAGAAACAGTTGATTTTTTAATCCGATATTCGGGTAAAGGGAAATAACGGTCTTTTTGTTTGTTGAACATCCGTTTGATACCACGCCACGCAGAAGTTTCACCTTTCAAATTGGCTTCATTTGATAAGGCAGAAAAATATTTTCCTAATTTTCCAAAATCATAATTTTGCTTCGCTCTTTAAACTCTACACACTCTGTTTCGGCGGGCAGACTAATAAGATGCGTAAATAATGTATGTAATTCCGTAGTCGTCATTATTAAAAATTTTAGTACAAATTTAAACCTATTGCGTTTCATTTCCCCTAAAACGTTATTTTATACGTATTTTTCCCGTTAATAATACCTGCGTCCAATTTTTTAATCTCGGTTTTAAGGGTACTTTGTTGTTCATCGAGTTGCGCAGCCACCCCCTCAGTATTTGATATTCTTCTACATCGTTTTTATTGCCTTTGATGTCTTTTAAGTAGGTAGATGTAAATAATCGGCAATTCTATTTTTCGCAATATACTGATAATCATTGCATTACAAGTCGTACATCGGTCAGCCTATGTGATAATGCAAAACGAATCCGTAAGATTCGCACTGATTAATTCTATAAACGTACAAATCCTAACGGATTTATTAGGTTTGAACACATTATTCACATTGTAAAATTATGCTATTTAAGCAATTGCATTTACCAAAAAAAAACCATCCGTCCCTTTATTTTGATATAGCGGCATCAATATTAAGCAATCTTCAGGACAAAGTACCGCTTCGCCATTATGATGCGCTAATAGTTCCCCTTTTTTGACCGCTTGAAAATTGGTATAGTTGGGCTGCATAGTAAAGGTGTCTTTTGTGCCAATTTTATAGACCGATTGCAATTCAACGGCTTTTGGGAGGTTTTTGGCGTACCCCCTCAGTATTTGTTCGTGTTTGTTGTCCACATCGTGTTTATTGATGCTCCCTATGGCACGCAGACAATTTACCAACCACGCTATCGTGCGGGGTGTAGATTTGGCTTCGGTATGCTGCCCTGCTTCAAAGGCGAGGGCGGTAGTAGGGATATTAAAATTTTTAGATGCAAAATAATGTAGGGACGAGCCACCCACGCCGCGCACAAAGCCTTTAACAATGGGTGCATGTAAAGATAATGCAATAGCCAAACTATCTTCCGTCTCGCTCACGATAGTAAAAATGCCGCCCGTTGCCGAAGTGGTATGCAAATCAAGTACGATTAAGCGATTGGGTTTATACGTTTTTATTTCAGTATCAATATATTGTATCAACTCCACTAATTCTAAGTCCTCATAGGCTATATCATAGTGGGCTGTTAAACCGCCTTTTTCAGCATAGTGCAAAGTGGTCAATCGTTTAATATTATCAGGCGTTATCATGCGATTGAGGTCTTGTTTGACAAACCTAAGTTTGCGCTCATAGGCTTGAACATTGCCAATCAGACCCACTATTTTTCCTTTAAATGTAAAGTCTGGATTAACCAAAGGCTCATCGTGTAACATTTGGAACAGGTCGCGGAGGGCATATACGCCCGCGGGCTCGTTGCCGTGCATGGCAGCAATCGCAATAATTAAGGTTTCCTGTTCAGAACCAGTGTGTGTGCCTATTAATCTTTTCATAAAATTGTATTTCACAGGTGACAGACGCTTTTTTCAAGCGTCTGTCACCTTGCCCCTCAGTATTTTCTCTTAAAAAACCTCAAAGGAATTAAAAAAAGTAAAAAAAAATAAAAAAATATTTACTTTTTTTTCAAAAAAAAGCCATTCCAAGATAATACGTTTTTCCCAATTTATATATGTCTTCATTGAAAATTGCCCAAAATTAAAGACTGCTAATATGCTCAAGGTTAGGATATAAATTTCGATTTTCGAAGCCTAAATTTAGGCTAACCTAAAAACAATTAAGAAAAACTTAATGTCCGTGAACCAATTTATATTTGGAAATGTTCTTTGGTTGTATGTATCTTTGCAACATAAATAAAAATATCTTACATTAAACAGAATAAAATTTTTGTATATTCCTTAGTGTAAAATTAACAATAAGACCATCCGATTGTTTAACAAATAAAATTTTAGAATTATGAAAACTAAATTGTTTTTAATTTTGGCATTCGTTGCCACAGCCTTTACAACTACCGCTTTTGCAAACACTATCGAAAACATTTTCGACCTTGGCGGCACCACTGTGAAAATTTCATCTACGGAGAAAGTTCTCGTCGTAAATCTCGGTGCAATTCAAAAAGAAGAAGTCACTATCAGCATTGAAGATATATATGGCGTAACACTTTTGACCGAAAAAGTGAAAGACAAACCTAACTTTGTGAAACGTTATAACGTTGAGCAATTAGAAAAAGGGGACTATAAACTTATCGTTACTAAAAAAACGTTGAGAACGGTACAGCCTTTTCACGTTAGGTTGGACGGTGTAACCATCTCTGAAATCGAGAAAAAAGAGAAGTTTTTGCCCGTACTTAATTTCAATAACGGCAACTTAGATGTGAATGTGCTTTTAGGCAATTTGAGCAACATAACAGTTACTCTTTTTGACAACGAAGGTCGTCAAGTATTCGCCGAGAAAAACTATGTGGTATCTACACTCCACAAGCGTTATAATCTTGAAAAATTATCAAGGGGTATATATTTCGCCGAGGTAATGGCGGGTGACGAAACGTTCTACTTCACTATTGAGAAGTAATATGGCTTTAATTTGACGGTAGATAGCGATTGACTTGTAGTGTTTGACAATGCTATCTTATTTTAAAAAATGCAGTTATCACATCGTGTGGTAGCTGCATTTTGATTTTAGAAATAGGATGCAAGGATTTCTAAGAATGGTAGGGACGTTAAATCGTAAACATTAAAAGGTAGTTCTCTTTTCCGCAATTCTGCATATGACATAAATGAACCACCTGTTCTCTTTTTACCCAACTTCTAATTTGAAATATACCACATTACCGTAATCCATAGCATCTTTGCCATCCTTATCATCTTAATTCTACTATTCATGTCTATTTTCATAGAAATAATTGGTTATATCGGCACTCTATTGTGCATATCTGTCTATTTCCTCAATGTGCGTGGTCGCCTTGATGCGTCTTCTCCCTATTATTTGGCGGCTAATATTGTAGGCGGCATTTTTTTAGTTATCAATTCCGTCTATCATTGGGCGTTGCCTTCGGCGATTGAGAATAGTATTTGGGCGTTGGTGGCGTTTATAGGGTTATTAAAAGTGAGTAAGTCGAAATGAGTACCCCCCTCAGTATTTTCTGCATATATCACGAAATTGGTTATAACCGCGTAACCTGCGTATTTTAAAACCCAATTGTCCCCTTCTTACGCCCACTCAAATCTTCTCTAATTTTACTCATGCGGATAGCGGTTACGGCGGCTTCTACGCCTTTGTTGCCATGTTTGCCACCTGCACGGTCAAGGGCTTGGGCTTCGTTATTGGGGGTCAAAACGCCAAAAATGAAGGGTCTGCCAGAGGCAATAGAGAGATTTTGTAGGGCATTGGCGACTGACATATTGATATATTCGTCGTGCTGGGTTTCGCCTTTGATAACACAGCCGATGCAAATAACGGCATCTATTGTTGAATGGCGTTGTGCCAACATTCGTGCTGCGGCGGGCAATTCAAACGTGCCGGGTACTTGCACAACGTGGATATTGTCGGCTTCTGCACCGTGTTTTATCAAAGTTTCGTAGCACCCTTCGTAGAGTTTATGGGTGATATGGGCGTTCCAATCCGATACAACGATGCCATAAGACATCTCTTTTGCAGAAGGAATACTGTTTTCATCGTATTGCGATAGATTTTTGAGTGCGCTTGCCATATTAGGATTGGGTTTATGGTGATAGTGATAGTGAGTATGACGTGGATAGGGTGATTTTATTTTACCAATTAACAATGATTAAAATCAAAGCAGTGGTTACGGCAACTTTTTTAACCTATCATTAAATCTAAATCGGTATCAAAAGATTTTTTAATGCCGCCATTGCTGCAAACGTCCTATTTCGCGCCTGTTCGATAACGATAGAAGTGGGCGCATCAATCACATCATCATTCACTACTTGGTTGCGGCGGACGGGCAAACAGTGCATAAATTTAGCATTATCCGTCAATCCCATTTTTTCTTTTGAAATAGTCCAGCCATTATCCATACTTAATATTTTGCCATAGTCTTGATAGCTCGACCAGTTTTTGGCATATATAAAATCGG
>JAYVKQ010000275.1:0-4652 GCA_043768285.1 Saprospiraceae bacterium
TGAAAAAATACCTGCTAAAAGAATGTTCTTTTTCATAATGTTCTCAAATTTTATTTTTTTGAAAAAATTGATTTCTATCGAATTGATATGACAAAGAACGGCAGGCGCGATGTTAAGCGGTGTTATGGCAAGGTTAGGGTTTTATTAAATAGTGTTTTATTTTGTTAAAATGTGTGAAAACAGAGGATTTTGGAAAGGATTTAGTTAAGATTTACAATTCGAGGGGTTGTTTTAGATGCTAAAAACCCGTGCTAACGTATGAAACCTGTGCGTTACACACATCTTCCAGATACATTATGTCACTACGTGACTATCGAAGAAGTGGAATAATGGCACTGTTATAAACATTTTGACCCTATCGGGTCATTAGATTTGTACAAGTCGCAATGACCCGATAGGGTCAAAATGTTTATAACAGTATCTCTTTTGCCATTTCTCCTTGAAACGTAGTTTCATAATGTGACTTGTGTGTAACGCACAGGTTTGAAACGGTGGCACGGGTAGCGCAAAATCTGTCTCGGCATATCAATTACCCTCTATGCTTTACAAATTATTCTTTATGAAATTTCTGTTTTATGTTCTTAAATATAAATTTTGAAGTACCATAGAATATTGTAATAACTATAAAAATCAAGGTCGTCATTGCAAAATATTCAAATACAGTTATCCACAAGTTGGCGGGCATCGGGTCGCTATCTATTAGGAACCCAAATGTTGTTATGATGAATGAAATTATAAGAATTGAGGTAAGGTCTTTTTTATGCATCTTTTTTAATTTTTTAAAGTTAAATTGTTATAAACTACTGCACTTATGCGCAATCTCAGCAATAATATCATCCCCATCTTTGGCTTGTTTTACAGTGATATGCGCATACTTATAATACTGTGCTTCGCGCTCGCGCACCCGCGTTTTGATAAACGCCACCAACTCGCGGTAGCTTTTACCCCTCAGTAATGGACGGTGGTCTATTTGACTTTTCAAGCGTTTGGCGAGTAGTGGGATATGCGTTTTGAGGTAAACCGTTGTGCCGTTGGCGTTCATCCAAGCCATATTGTCGTGAAAACAAGGTGCGCCGCCACCTGTGGCAATCACGGCATTATCAACACGTGCTAAGGATTGCAAAGTTTCACTTTCTATTTTCCTAAAATATGTTTCTCCTTTACTATCAAATAGTTGTGCAATAGTAACGCCTTCTTTTTCTTCAATAAGCGTATCTATATCAAGGAAAGTATAGCCTAATGTGGCAGCAAGTTTCTGCCCAATATAGCTTTTGCCGCAGCCCATAAAACCGATTAGTATTATTTTCATAAGTTATAAAATTGCCTATAAATGAAAACGTTAGAGATACTTTGAAGTTTCCCTAACGTTAGTTTATACTAAAATTTACTCTTTATGCGAATAATGTGTTCAAAGTCAATAAATACGTTAGGATTTGCACGTTTATAGAAAATATGTATAAAGTGTTGTACGAATCCGTAGGGTTCGCACATTTTGCGTTTTTTACGTGCGAATCCTACGGATTCGTGAGCGTTTTCGCATTGGTTTATTCTATAAACGTTTAAATCCTAACGAATTTATTGGTTTTGAACCTATTAATCACAATTTTTTAAAACTTCAACTCCCGATTTCTCAACCAAGCTATCATACGTTTTCAACACATTTTCCGCAATTTCTAAGTT
This sequence comes from Saprospiraceae bacterium, assembly GCA_043768285.1. Taxonomy (GTDB): domain Bacteria; phylum Bacteroidota; class Bacteroidia; order Chitinophagales; family Saprospiraceae; genus JAAFJT01. Next base: position 1,681 of record JAYVKQ010000275.1, read on the forward strand.
GTCAAAATTAAGTAGTGCGAAGGCACGGGCACGTTCACCGATACCCCTCAGTGTTTCAGGGTTTTTCAAGAAGGTATCTATCTTTTCAGCGAATTCATATGGATTATTGGCTATCAAAACTTCTTCGCCATCATGCGCGTTGATGCCTTCCAAGCCCATCGAAGTTGTCAGCACTACCCTACCCAAAAGCATGGCTTCTAATATCTTGACGCGGATACCACTACCACTGAAAAGTGGCACAGCAGCAATGGCGTGTTTATTCATAAACTCTTGAGCATCAGGTACTTCTCCATGAAAATACGTATTTTTTATATCTAAATTTTTAATCCAATTGGGTGCGTTTCTCCCTGCAATATGAAAGGTTAAATTGCGCCACCCCTCAGTATCTGAATGGGTATTTTCGTTCCAGACGTTTTCTAAAAACCATTTTACACCTTCTTGATTGGGCATCCAATCCAATGCACCAATAAAGCCTATGGAAGGTGCGCGGTTGAATATTTTCCAATTGGCGCGATAGTCTTTGCTATTCAAACCAACGGGTGTTACCAATGCTTTACCTTTATAACCTAAGAGTTTGAATATGCGCAAATCTCTATCCGTTATCGGCAATAAAATATCGCATTTTGAGATACTTTCTAACTCGAAACGGCGCAATTTGCGGTTCAAAAAGTTCAAATACCATTTTTTAGGCGCAAAATTTGTGACTTCGGCAACCCTTTTCCATATCTCGTGTTCAACATTATGGGCGCGCAACGAGACAATTGCATTTGGGGCATATTTGCGAATAGTTGGTATATAGGGTGCTAAAAAAACTGTTTCCAATTGTATGACATCAAAATGAGTGGACTGCAATATATCTATCATTTTTTTTTCAAAAACGGGCGATATGAAGCGTGTAACGTGGTAGGATTCGCGCTCAAACAGGTTTTTTGCCCCACCCCAAATAGTGATATGGTTGAATATATTGACGTGGTGAATGGCTTTATAGATAGACGTGATACTTTCGGGCAATTTTTCGACATCAACGGGGTGCTTACTCGTATTCATGGTCAGCAAAGTAACGGCTGCACCCAATTCATTAAGCGACTTAGCTAAGGTATTGACAGCAATCACCTCACCGTCTTTGAGGGGAAATGGAAATTTTTTGCAGATTTGTAAAATTGTCATATATAGAGTATAGGTTATAGCGAGTGATGCACTTGGGGCAAAAATAAACCCATTTGTTTAGACTATGCTAATTAGAATTGTTATTTTTCTGTCACAAGTGTAAAGTCAGAAAACATTATTGCATTATCCTTTCATTTTTATAGCCATATAATTTTTTTTTAAGATAAAGACTTTAAATTTGCCTTATTAAAAAGTTCTATTAGTCAGAATATTCAAAATTGATGCAAATTGTGAATTAAATAAGCCTCGTTAGAGGTGTAATATTGGTAACATTTGCTCAAGAAAAACTCGATAAGGGGCGTAGCTCTGTAATATTGCTAATTGCAGGGCTACGCCCCTTGAAAATACTGAGGGGGGGGGAATATTTTACCCACATTACACCTCTAACGAGGCTTTTTCACCTATTATTCGCATCCTTAATAAAAATTCAACACTCATCATTCATTACTATAAAATTATGGCAATCAATATTTTAGACATTGTAAAAAATAATATTAATGGAGAATTACTCCAAAAATTAGCGCAATTTGTTGAAGAAGATGTACCCGCTACATCAAAAGCTATAAACGCAATATTGCCTACTTTGGTAGGCGGCTTTGCCAATCAAGCAGCTTCTTTGACGGGTGCAAATGAACTTCACGATTCGCTACTCAACCAAAAGCACGATGGTAGTATTTTTGATTATCTACCAACGTTATTGGGCGGTGGTTCGGCTTCACAAGGTTTATTGGGCACGGGCGAAAAAATCAATACTGATTTGTATGGTAATAAATTGAGTGGTATTGCAGATTGGATTGCCTCTTTTGCCAATATCAAAACGGGAGCCGTGACGGGCATGATGCACATGCTCTCGCCTTTGGTTTTGGGTGCAATTGGGAAAGAAGTGATTGGCAAAAATACGGGCGTTAGTGGTTTATTGAGTTTGATGACCGACCAAACGGGTTTTGTGAAAAATATGTTACCCGCAGGGTTGAAAAGCATTTTGGGGTATAAAAATATAAATTTAGATACCCCCTCAGTATCTCAGGTCGTTATTGCTGAAAAAAAGGAAAGTGAAGTTCTGGCAGCGACCACCGAAAAGCCTTTTTTCAATCAATTATTACCCTGGCTAATTATGTTGGGCGCGGGTATTATTGGCTTGTTATATCTTAAAAACTGTAGCACATCCGCACCGCAACCCGTTGCGACTACACCTATTGTCGTTGAACCCCTGCCGACTATTAAGGTCGAAAGCGTGAAGTCAATCAAGCTACCTGAGGGCGATTTAAAAGTGCAAGCGGGTTCATTTTTGGATAAATTAAATACTGCTATCACCAGCACAACGCTTGATAGCACACAGGCTTTGACTTTCGATAATATTAATTTCGCTAAAAGTTCATCAGATTTGGCGGATAGTTCCAAAACGCAATTGGGGGATTTGGTGAAGGTATTGAAAGCCTATCCCAACGTGGCTATTCGCATTGAGGGCTATACCGATAGTCGCGGCGATGAAGCCAAAAACAAGCAACTATCTCAAGACCGCGCCGCTTCGGTTAAAAAACATTTGGTCGAAAAAGGGATTGCTACTGAGCGCATTGCTACGGCGGGTTTCGGTCCAGCAAAGCCTGTTGCGGATAATACAACAGAGGCAGGTCGCGCTAAAAATCGGCGGATTGAGGCGTTTGTGGTGAAAAAATAGAATGAATGTACGATGTTTGATGTACGATGTACAATAGCTATTCAGTGTATGGATAAAAGGTACTTGAACATTATATTAGATTTCCGCAGGGCGATTGAAATCGCCCTCTATTGATGGTTTATTGTGG
>JAYVKQ010000276.1:0-4159 GCA_043768285.1 Saprospiraceae bacterium
GATGCCTCGTAAAACCTTTGAAGTGGAAATTTAAAGGGTTTACTGATAATTTAGCTTAAAATTATACCCGTTTATTTAATTCTTCATGCACTAGCTCAACTTTAATACCACAAAATATTGGTCAAAATGATGTAGGCTATTCTATTTTATCCAATAATAGCACAGAACTTTCTTCAACGATAATTACCCCTGAAAAAAATAGAACAAATGAATTAATTATTAACAAACCAGGAATACCAGAGTTTTTAGGCCCAAATACAGAGTATTTAAAAAACTATTGGAATAGCTCATTAGCTAAATTTATTATTTTATTTTCAATATGTCTATTTTTTGCTTTATTATATCTGATTTATTTACTTGGTTATATTTAATTAATTTTTAAAAAATTATATGCTCCCTCGTTACTTCAAGTCTTCATTCTCAATAAAAAGAGGCAGTCACTTCCACAAGCATCACGATAAAGTCAAAACACGTCAAATTACAGAGGGGTATACAAATTATAATCACTTGATTACCAATAAGATAATCAAGCGTTTATAATTTAAAAACGTATATGAACTCGCTCAATTCGGTCTCTTATACCGCACAGGCGCAGCAGGTTCAGGTTTAAGTTGCACCCCCTCAGTCTTCATCAACCGCAGAGCCTCTTGCACAGCCCGTTCCAATTGTGGGTCTTTGCCTTGCAGCACATCGGCGGGGTTTTGGAGCACTTCAATATCGGGCGCAATGCCTTCACCTTCTATTGCCCATTTGCCATTGAGGTCGTAGTAGCCACCGCGTGGGGCAACTATTCTGCCTTTATCAATCAACGGTGGGGTATCCCATGTGCCGACCAGACCGCCCCATGTGCGCGTGCCGACAAGCGGACCGACTTTTTGCTGGCGGAATAAATACGGCATCAAATCGCCACCCGAACCCGCACGCTCGTTCACAATCATCACTTTGGGTCCCCATATGCCGCCATTCGGTACGGTAAATGGCTTATGCCCCTCTACCCGACTGTTGAAATAGCCTTGCAGTTGTCGCGCCATCACATCTACAATATAATCGGCAGCCGAGCCGCCGCCATTGTTGCGCTCGTCAATGACCGCCCCCTTTTTATCCATTTGCGAAAAATAATAGCGGTTGAAATAGTTATACCCGGGGCGACCCGTGTTCGGAATATAGACATACGCCAATTGCCCATTCGAGAGTGCATCTACTTTTCTACGGTTGCCCTCCACCCAATCGCGGGAGCGCAAAGCCGTTTCATCGGCTATTGGTACAACAGTTAATAAGCGACCACCTTCCAAATTGGGCGTACTATTGACCATCAATTTCACTTGTTTATCCGCTTTATTTTCAAAATAACTGTAAAAATTGCTCGCAATACTGAGGGGTATGCCATTTACCGCCGCGATATAATCCCCCACTTTCACATCCAACGCAGGTGTTGCCAAAGGGGCTTTCAAATCAGGGTTCCAACTCTCGCCTGTGTAGATTTTCTTTATCCGAAAACCGCCATTTTCAACCGCAATATCAGCTCCCAATAAGCCAATAGACACTTTTTTTACATCTGGAAAATCGCCTCCACTCACGTAAGAGTGACCCACTGCAACCTCGCCACTCACAATATCCACGATATAATTCAAATCCGTCCGATGCCGACAGTCCTTCACCCACGGACTATACCACGCATACACTTGCTGCCACGGCGCACCATGCACATTGTCTACATAAAGATAATCGCGCATAAAACGCCAGCTTTCTTTCAATATCTGCGCCCATTCTTCTTGTGGGACAATTTTGGTTTTCAAATCCAAAGTCAATTTGCCGTCACCCATTTTGGGCAAACCGTCTGTTTTCACAATGCCCCAAGTGTCTTTACTTTGATAGAGCAATTGTTTTCTATCGTGCGACACCGTAGCCGAGCCAATAGGCGTTAAAAACACTTCCGATTTTCTATCTTTAAAATTATAACGATGCAGCGTTCCCCCTTGTTGATTGGGTACATTTTCGGTATAAAACACATAATCTTTGGGCGCAGCAATGAGCGAAGTATAATTCCGCAAAGGAATATTCACAGCTAATATGCGCTGCCCAATGCCGTCCAAATCAATGACTGTTGTGGTTTTGGTACTGTCTTTTGCTTCTTTTTTATCGTCTTTGCCTTCTTCTTCATCGCTTTTTGGCATCAAGGGCGAAGGGTCTTTTTTGTTCAAAACAACCACATATAAACCCCTCGTTACTTGCAAATCGTAGGTACTCATATCCAACCAACCCGATGACACACCATAATCGGTACTTGCCAAAAAGTAAAGATATTTGCCCGAAGCATCCCACACAGGGTCAATAGCATCGGCTAAACCATCAGTAATTTGCGTTTTTTGACCCGTCTGAATATTGTATAAAAACACAGCTTTAAACTGATTGTCAAGCAATTTGACATATGCCAACCATTTGCTATCCGTTGAAAACGAGGCATGCATGGTTCTATTCGGGTGCGCCATGCGGTCAGTATCCACTTTTTTGGGCGTACCCGTCGCCACATCTACGACCCAAATTGAATAATCGGTATCGCTAAACGTGATATATTTACCATCGGGTGACCATGTAGGTTTGTAGTAAAAAGTAGGTTTTTGGAACGAAATAGCCCTCGGTTTTTCCATCCCAAATTGGTCTGCAATCATCAGTTGATATTCGCCACTGGCATCCGAAAACCACGCGATTTTCTTTCCATCGGGCGACCATGCGGGCGATCTATCCGCCACACCACTTGTGTTGGTGATATTGCGCCCATCGCCATTTTCTTTCGGTACGGTGAATATATCGCCTCGATATTCAAACAAAGCGCGTTGTCCAGTTGGTGATAGCGAAGCATTGACCAAATCGCCCGCAGGCACATCTTTCCAACGCGGACGCGCCCAATTAAATTCACCTTTTACGTTGATAATCAATTGTTTAGCCTTGCCAGCGGCGGGGTCATATTGGTGCAAATAGCCACCTTGCTCATAGACCAATCTATCGGCACAAGCATCTAAAGTTTTGCAATCAAAGTCTTTATGAAAAGAAATTTGCTTGAGTTCCTTGGTACTGGGATTGAATTTCCAAACATTATTGGCATAGTCTCTTTCAGATAAAAAATAGACATCGCCCTTGTGCCACACGGGTTCGGTATGCCGTTCTTTATCCGTTTGTGGGGTTTGCATAAATGAGAAATCTTTCAAATTCAATATCCAAATGGGTTGCGCTTGCCCGCCGCGATAGTTGCGCCATTCAGGGTCCCAAAACGTGATGGGCGTGTAGGCGACATAATTGCCATCGTCTGACATATCGCCAAACGAGGCTTGCGGAATGGGCAATTTGGTTTCATTACCCCCTTGCGCAGGGATAGTAAAAAAATGATTAATCATAGTTGGCACACCGTCACGCCCAGACCGAAACATAATTTTGCCATCGGGTGTCCACCCTTGCACAATATCCGCTTCGGGATGATAAGTCAGCCGCTTAGGTTCACCCCCCTCAGTATTGATGACAAAAACATCGGTATTACCATCATATTGCGCAGAGAATGCTATCATAGTGCCATCTGGCGAAAAATGTGGAAAACTCTCCGTGCCTTCGTGCGAAGTAAGGCGTTTGGCATCGCCGCCGTCTCTATCCACCAACCAAAGGTCATCGGCATAGACAAATACGATGTGTTTTGCGCTAATACTCGGTTGGCGCAAAAGGCGAGTGCCTTGTGCCTGTACGCAAGAATACGTTATAAAAAAGGTAAAAAGGAGTAAAAAAGAATGTTTTTTCATTACAAATTAAGGTTAAATGATTAAGACTTTGATTGAACCTTAAATATAGGGAAGAAAGCAATAGGGCGTATTTTATTAGACGAAAATGGGGTTTATATAGGAAAATACTGAGGGGTGAGTCGTTCTTTGATGTGCTTGTAAAAAAGGGAAGATTGACAACGAAAAAAATAAAAATAGTATTGAACGGCACCTGATATGTTTTTTACAATTGAATACGGCTTTTTTTTTGTTTTTAATTCAAATTATAATATAACTTTGTACATCTAAGTAACGATTAAATAATAAGTTGGTCAAATTGTACCGTCGAATTCATTCGACGGGCTGCGTAATTCATTGATTATCAACGCCTCCGTCGAATAAATTCGACGGTACAT
>JAYVKQ010000277.1:0-9324 GCA_043768285.1 Saprospiraceae bacterium
CGAAAACCTATCAATAGAGGGCGATTTCAATCGCCCTGCGAAATGTAAAACCAATGTACAATAGCCTTTTTGTCCATATACGGAATTGCTGTAGATGTACGATGTACGACTTGTAATATATTCATTATCAGTATATTATGAAAAATAAAATTGTCGATTATTTATAGCTACCTACTTATAATAAATTTACCTTGAAACTAAAACTTTCCAAAAGGTACAAACTTTTGGAAAGTTTTAGTTTCAAGGTAAATTTATTATACACTCGTTTATTTTTAAGTATTCGGGGTCGTCTGAATTATCTTAATTTAGAGCGGCATGGTGATTATAGTGAGCAAAGTTTTTGTTTGAATTACGAAAAATCTTTTGATTTTAAAACGTATTAAAAAACTATATCAATTAGGCAGAATTGCAGCTTAATTCTTAACGAACCATTTTTATAATAGGGCATAAAAGAATATCCGTCTCACAGCAATCAACTGTAAGACGGATATTCTTTTTATAAGAAAATAAGGAAAATATATTACGCCAAATGCGCAACATGCTTCATCAAACTGCTTTTTAGGTTGGCAGCCTTATTTTTATGAATGTTATTTTTCTTTGCTAATTTGTCAATCATGCTCACAACCTTTGGTAAAAATTGTGTCGCGTCAGCTTTATCGGTCAAAGCACGAAGGGTCTTGATAGCGGTACGGGCTGTTTTTTTATAAAAACGATTTCTCAAACGGCGCGTGGCCTCTTGGCGAATTCTCTTTTTTGACGATGCGTGGTGTGCCATTGTATATCTAAATTTTATGTGCTAAAAATAGCGTATTAATCTTAATTTTTTAAATTTCGGAGTGCAAAGGTAATTTCTTTTTTTGGTATATCAAATTTTTTATCTAAAAATTGACAATAAATTATATACTACTGACAAGAATTATCTAAAAATCAAATATTTAACCCTCGGCGTCAATTTTTTTTTTTACTTTGCTTTACCCAAAATTCTAATTTATTAAAAAAGCGGATAAAAATATAGTGTAAAACCCACGCCTTATTATTTTCTTGCCTGAGTGGGTTCTTCTATCTCGATACCATTTTCAAAATAGGAAACGTATAGTATAGCACCGTTTTCATCATAATACGTCCACTTTCCATGCTTGACTGTGCATAGTCCTCGTTTCCATATTTCTGTCCAGTCGCCTGTATCGTTTTCTTTGAAATGCCCTTTAAAACGCGGTTTGCCAGTGAGGGAATACTCTGTCCATTCGCCAATATTACAATCGCCATACTGCACGCCTTCTTTGAGTAGTCGCTCGTTGGTATCTACGGTTTTTAGATAGCATGGTGTGCATCTATCCACGTTTTTCCAATGAAAATCGTAGTAATCGTAGGTTTTTTTATCTACCTCTTTATGGTCAACCCAATAAGAAGTCCGGTTACGATAGGTTTCAGTCTCTAACTCTACGTCGTAGAATTTGAGCGTGTCCAATTTGCCATATACCGAATGGGGTTCGGTATTGCCAACGAGTTTCATATCAAGGTTTTTCGTAGAATCGGCGATGACATAAAAAGCGGGCGTAGCCAGCTCGATTTGAGCATGGAGCAAGAGGGAGCAGAATAGTAATAGCACGGTCGTGTATATCTGTTTCATTGCTGGGCGTGGTTTGTTTTCTGTATGTTGTTGTGTAGTTTATTTATTTAAAAAAATATTATAGATTTAAAGACCTCAATTTAGGGGCTTTTATCCATGTTGTCAATACCACGATTAGGGTCATTGTGCCACCGAACATCACAGAAGGCACTAAACCCATCAATTTTGCTGCCAAACCTGACTCAAAAGCACCCAATTCGTTGGACGAACCGATAAAAAGACTGTTCACCGCCGACACGCGACCACGCATTTCGTTGGGTGTAAACAATTGAATAATGGTGCCGCGAATGATCATACTGTAATTATCAAAAAATCCAGTACCTGCCAACATCGCTGCCGAAAACCAAAAGTTTCTTGATAAGGCAAATAGAATAGTACAAACCCCAAAACCTGCCACGGCGTACAAAAGGTTTTTTCCAGCATTTTGGGTAGGTGGATTGTAAGCTAAATAACTCGCCATGACCAAGGCACCTACCGCAGGGGCTGCGCGTAGCATCCCCAAACCTTCGGGACCCAATTGCAACACATCTTTGGCAAAAGCTGGCAATAAGGCTACTGCCCCACCAAACAATACCGCAAACATATCCAATGCCAACGACCCCCATATCATTTGATTTTTGAAAACGAAATCCATTCCGACATTCACGCTGTCAAAAAATCCTTCTTGTTTTTCTACCCCCTCCCGACTATTTCGGGATGTACCATCAGTATTTCTTACTGAATGACGGCTTTTTATGCTTAAAAAAAATAGAAAACCAATAAATGCCAAAGCCGATACTAAGGCGTAAGACGACCAAGCACTTTTACTAACACCATATAAGATACCACCAATTGCGGGTCCACCGATACTCGCCAAATGCCAACTCATGGTACTCCACGTAGCCGCATTGGTCAATAATTCTTTGGGGACAAGTTGTGCGGCAAATGCCTGTTGCGCGGGACCTAAAAAGCCACGAACTAAACCTGTTAGACTAATGATGCCGTATATGGGCAATACACCATACATATCAATGATGATTTTGTACTGCGTTGTCAATAAAAACAGCATAAAAGCGCAAATCGTATATAAAAAAACGCAAGTTTGGATTATTTTTTTGCGGTCAAATATATCGGCTATATAGCCACCGATGAGGGTTACAATTAAAAAGGGAATAAACTCTGCCAAGCCAATCAAGCCCAACGAGAACGAATCTTGGGTGTATTCGTACACTTGCCAACCCACTACTGTTGCCAACACATTCACGCCAAAGGTAATAAATGTACGGGCGATGATATAAAAACGATAATCTCTAATTTTTAAAACATCGTAGGCGGAGTTTTGTCGTATTAGGCTCATAAATAAATCAGAATAAATAGAATTTAAGAGAAAATTAATAATTATCAAGTATGTACTTGTCTTTTTACCTAAAAAAAACTACTTTTGCACCTCTTTTGAGATATATCATTTTTTCACTAAAAATAAATCAATCCAAATCATGGGTAGAGGCGATAAAAGAACAAAGCGCGGCAAAATATCAAGAGGCTCTTTTGGCAAAAGCCGTCCGAAAGCAATTAAAGCTAACGTTCCACCGAAAGTTGAAAAAGCAGCTTAATTTTAATGGATAATTGATAATGGATAGGTGATTATTTGCACTTTATTATCCATTCTCAATTATCCATTCTCATTTCTTATAAGTATCTGAAAATTGTCAAGATTATTTTATATCCTGCCATAATCGTCCCTTTTACAGTACCACTTACTTTAGATACCCCAATGCGCCGACGATAGCGCACGGGTATTTCTGTACAGCGCATTTTTAACTTTACTGCCTTAATCTGCATTTCTACAGTCCAACCATAGTTGCGATCTATCATATTGATTTCCAATAGCTTATCATACCTTATAGCGCGAAAAGGACCTAAATCGGTGAAGCGATATCGAAAAAGTAAATGTATTAAAAAAGTTGCCAACCAATTGCCGAATACCTGTTGTGGGGTCATCGAGCCACGTTCCCTATTGCCCAATGCGCGTGAACCAATCACCATATCCATCCCCCCCTCAGTAATTGGGGCAATCAAAAGCAGAATTTCTTCTGGATAATCCGAGTAATCGCCATCAAGAAAAACCACAATATCGGGTTTTATATCTTTTGCGGCAATATGTGCCATGCCTTTCAAACAAGCGTTACCGTAGCCTTTCAGAGGTTGCTTCACCACCGTTGCGCCATTGGCTTGCGCTACTGCCGACGTATTATCTGTTGAAGCGTTATCGCAGACAACGACCTCACGCACCCATTCGCGTGGAATATCTTTCAAAACGGAAGCTATTGATTTTTCCTCGTTGAAAGCGGGGATAATGGCATCAATAATGGGTTTCGGCATATATGATTGATGTTAAAATATTTATTTGAAGGATATCCCAAACCGTCCTTGCAAACTGGCTTTGGGCAACAGATGGACTAAACCATCTTGGTTGTTGAAAGCATCAATATTGCAGGTCATGGGTTCGAGGGCAATACTTTGGCGGTGTGGCGGCGTGAATACTTGTAGAAAGTTCCATTTTGCTGCGCCCGTCTCTTGCCAATAGGACAAAGTACCCTTATCAGATTTTAATATGACCTCCGCATTTTTAGTGCGGTTGGTGATGTAAAACCCATTATCGAGAGAGGTATTGCCAATTTTTGTTATTTTTTCAAAACCTGTAAATTCTATTTTATTGCCCGTCGGCAACTTGCGCTCGTCTATGTCAATCAATTGACAATTAGGCATTCGCAATGACGTATCGTCTGATTTATCTGATATCCTAAAATAAGGATGCCACCCCAAACCTACGGGTAGTGCAACTTTATCGGTATTGGTAAAAGTCATTTCTAACTCCAAACTGCCCCCCCTTAGTATAAACGTAACATGAAAGGTAAAATGAAAAGGATAGGCTTTGTGCGTACCTGCGTGCGTATAGGTACACGTTATAGACGCAAATTCTTTTTTTGCTTCAACGTGTGTTACCTGCATTTCTACATTCTTGCTAAATCCATGAATGGCATTGTTAGTATTGGCATTATTAATATCAAATTGGTACGTTTTACCGCCGTATTGATATTTACCATCGCGCAACCGATTAGGGAATGGAAAGAGAATTATATTTTTTGACCATTTGTTTTCAACCAACTCCTCGGGCGTTTGGTAGCCATCTAAAATAGATATGTTACTAAATTGCACATCTAAAAGATTAGCCCCAAATGCTGGGACTAAGGCAATCATATCTCCTTTTTTATTCTGTAAAATATGTTTTTCAAAAGTACCAAAAGCTTCTATCGAATGACTGAACATAGGTTTTTATTGTGTATAGTAAAATAATGGTTGCAATGTCTGTATATAAATAAATAGAGGTAGATGATACCGTATCACCTACCTCTATTTTTTGTTATGACAAAGATAAAATCTTATCTCGAAATCACCAATTTTTTATTTGTTTGGCGGTCTCCTTCAGCAATTTTGACGATATAAAGACCTGATTTTAAATGAGTTATATCTAATTTTTCAGACCCCCTCAGTATTTCTGTCATTTTTTTTGATACCACCAATTGCCCTATCGTGTTATAAATGTATAAGTTGATATTGGTGTTTTTATCAAAATTAAAATTTAAGTCCACATAATCAGAAGCAGGGTTAGGTGCTAATGTTATGCTTTTAGACAATTGCGGGTCATCAACCGTAGAGGTCGCATCAAATTGAAGGACGAAATCGAAAGGATTGTTTTCATAAGTATCGTCCCATTCCAAATAATAGACGGTATTAGCTGTTACGAGCACATTTTGTATGGAAGCCGCAAGGTCAGGCAAATTAGCACCATCGCAGTCATCGTCGCTTTCAGCAACAGCTGATAACGCATCACAACTGCCTTTATAAACCCACAAACGGGTATCTACGTCCACCCCACAAGCTGAAACGGTTATTTTACCATTACTTCTTGGAATAAACTTGTACCAATTGGCACGGCTTGCATCGCCCCGAGTGGCATATCCAAATAGTGAATCAACTTTTATCGTACCCGCTACTACGTTTTTCGCCGTTCTACATGTTTGTGTTTCTGAAGCCACAACATTAGCAGTTGGTGTAAATGTCATAACAAAGCTAAAAGGCACATCAGCTTGTTGTTCCCAAGCATTATCCCATTCAAAATAATAGGTAACGCCCGCTTTTACAAATTTAGAAATATCAGAGGCTTCCTCCCTGCCCGTAGGTGTTGAGAAGCAATAATCATCGTTATAGCCATACAAAGATAAGGTCGTGCAATTGCCCGCATACATGAATACGCGTGTATCCGCACCACCGCTACAAGAGGTGATATTCAATAAGCCATCTTGAGTGGGCGTATATTTATACCATTTTGCTTTAGTTGGGCTTGGAGAAATGTTAGCAAACGTAGCAGTACCCGCTATCATTGAATCCACAATATAAACACCCGCGTTGATGGCAATAGCTTTATCACAACCGCCACCGTTTTGCGCATTTAAGCTTAAAAATGAAACACTTAATAGGAAAGAAATGTGTAATATTTTCTTCATGAGTTAATCGGTTTATAATGAGTTTATATCAGTGAAAGAATAACTTGTTAAAATTGAAGCAGTGGTTTCGTAAACCTTTTTTAACTTAGTGATAAATCCTCTAAGTTTTTTTTTAATTATTATTTTATAATTAAATTTCAGATTTCAATGATTATGTGTCTTTGTATGAGAATTTGAAATGTAGTATCAACTTTTTTCTTTAAGCAATTTTTGTAGCACACCGTTTGTCCAACCAAAACCATCTTGCACAGGATATTCACCGCCGCCAGTTTCAAGTTCTATATTCTCGACATTGTATTTTTCGAGCATTTTCCCTGTATTTTTATATACTTTCACGTTAAGGTCAATCCAGCGTTGTTTGATATCGTTAGCCAAATCGTTGTGTCCGTAGTTGCGCAAGGCTTGTATCGTCATCCATTGTAGCGGAGCCCAGCCGTTGGGTGCGTCCCATTGTTGCCCCGTATTATTAGGTGTCGTGACTACGCCACCAGGGCGCAAAAAAAGTTTCTGAATGGCATCCGCTACTCTATCGGCTTGTTTTTTTGTCACCATTTTGAAATAGAGTGGAAAGACTGTCGCCAAACTCATCACTTCTTTTTTACGATACCTCTGGAAATCAAAATCAAAAAATAAGCCTAATTCATCATTCCAATTGTAGCGCATCACCGCTTCTCGTCTTTTAGAGGCTTTTTTCTGAAAATCCGCTGCCTCATTGAGTTTTTTATCTATAATTTTACCTTTCATAATCACCATTTCTAAATTGTAGAGAAGGGCGTTGAGGTCGGTAGGAGCGATATCGGTTGTGTGAATGGTAGCAATGTTTTTACCATCGGCAAACCAACGGCTCGAATAATCCCAACCCGATTCGGCTCCTGAGCGCAAATGTTTATAGACAATATCCAAATCTTGTCCGCTTTTTTTAGCCGTTTCTTTGTCTTCTTTATATCCTTCGGGGCGGGGTTTATTGCCATCATCGCAGTAGCGATTGAGCGTATTTTTATCTATGTGTATCACTCTTTTTTTAGATGAAGCCGTATTTTCAGGCTCTTCTTGCTTGCCATCCATCCAAAATTTGTATTCTTTTTCTAATTGTGGCAGATACTTTTTATAAACATTCTCGCCTTTCATATCTGCTAAGAGTTGTACCATGCAGGCGAAGAATGGTGGTTGCGAGCGTGATAGATAATAGGTGCGGTTGCCGTTTGGTATAAAGCCTTTTGTATCAATCAAATGGGCAAAATTATCTATCATATTTTCTATCAAATCTGCGCGCCCATCGGCTTGCAAACCCAACATTGTGAAATAGGAATCCCAATAATAAATTTCTCGAAAACGCCCACCAGATACAATATAAGGTTTGGGTAAAGGAACTTTAGTACCATAATCTGCTGTATCTGCCTGGCGTGATAGCACCGACCACAGGCTTTCGATATGCTCCGAAGGGCTTTCAGACATATTGCTTTGGTAGCTATCTGTTACGCTTTGAGGTATAATAAAATATTGATTTACAAAGCTTTGTAAATTAAAATCGGGCTTTTTACGCTCAGTTTCGTAAGCTGCTAATAGGCTATCAGTAGAGCGTTTTGGCACACAGTCCACAAAGGTTTTTGAATCGGGGAAGATACCATTCATTTGTATGCTATCAAACAATGCTCCGTAGCGTTCATCGGGACTAAGACTTAATTTTGGGTCATAAATACTGAGGGGGTTGCCTCCTACGATTTTGGTATCTGGGGATGCATTTTTACAGGCATTTGTAAGCATTATACTTAGAATTGCTACGAAAAAATAGTGTGTCTTTCTACATTGGTTTGCCATCGTGTATTGTTTTGTTTGCAAATATTGTTTACTGTTCGGCAGGCGTTGCCACCGTATTGACCAGACTTTGAATATCGTTGGTAAGGCTTTCTAATTGCTTCGCCATATCGCCGTACTGTTTGATTTTATCGCCCGCTTTTTGAAAGCCCGAGTCGGTTTTTGGGGTAGCCTCCACTTGTTTTTCTAAATTATCGCGGCGTTGTTCGAGTTGGGCAATTTTTTGTTGCAGTGCAGCATCATTTGTTTCGCTGGCGTGGGTGCGTAAGCGGCCAATGACATCTTGCATTTTGCCCAAAGCGGCATCATATTTACCCGCGTCAAATTTATCTTTTTCGGTGCGCACCAAGCCGCGCACTTCCGTAAAGACGCTACCTACGCCTTTAAATATGCGTTTAGATTGCTCTTTTTCGGTAATAGTTCCAAAAAAATAGTTATAAATAACAATGCAAAACACTGCCAAAAGACCTAATTTTAACAAACTTCTAATCATGAGTAGTGTATTTTTATGCGTTTAAAAATCATTTTTTACTACAAATGTAGTATATTTTTCAAAAAATAAAACAGAAGTTATCAATTTATTGAATGGGCAGCAATACTTAACTCTACTTTGGCACTCTAAAGAAACTAAGATTTGTTTTTCACGCTCGGCAGGACGGGTGCTGTTTTTGATTTTCTTTGTATAAGAAATTGAAAATTTTTTATACAAAGAAAATCAAAAACCTTCTTGGAGCTTTTTAAAATCATTGGAGTACCAAAGTAGAATTAAATTGCATTTTGCAATTGATAGTTATTTTATACTTTTGTCAATTGCGTTTATCTAATAAAAAAATAAAGATGGATAGTATTGAAAAAAAATTAGCCGATATGGGCTTAGAAATGCCCACTTTACCCGCTTCAAAAGGCATATATAAAAGGTGTTTGACGGTAGGTTCGCTTGTGTATGTGTCTGGACACGTATCTGTCAAAACCGATGGCAGCTATATAGCTGGCAAATTGGGTAAAGATATGGACGAAGCACAAGGCAAAATAGCCGCTCAACAATGCGGCTTGGGTATGCTCGCTTCCTTAAAAATGCACTTGGGTAGTTTGGATAGGGTAAAACGAGTTGTCAAGATATTGGGTATGGTGAATGCTACCCCAGAATATGACAAGCACCCCATTGTGATTAATGGTTGCAGTGATTTGTACGCGCAACTTTGGGGAACGGAGAACGGCATAGGTGTCAGAAGTGCCGTAGGTATGGGGTCGCTACCGAATAATGTAGCTGTCGAAATTGAAGCAATTTTTGAAATAAAGCGTGGGAAGGTCTAAAGGTTACAAGATAGAGAC
>JAYVKQ010000278.1:0-8343 GCA_043768285.1 Saprospiraceae bacterium
CTTTTTGCGCATTAGGCGCAATCCCGAACCAGATATTATTTTCTTTCCACAAAAATATAATGAGCCTTGGTCTATCGTTGTGGCTGATGTCGTTATGCAACGGATAGGCGTGCCTATGAGAGTCAAGACTATTTTTACTGCCGATAAAGGCAAAGGCAGTGTGTATTGGAACCACACAGGCAAACAGCAACTTCATTGGACAAAAACCAATAAAATCATTTTTGCATGGGAAAAAACGGGTTGGCAACAGTTATATATGGTTGCGCCCACAGGGGATAGGGTAGAGGCTTTGACAAATGGTAATTTTGAAGTAGATGAAGTGCTATTAAGTGCCGATGGTAAACAGGTGATTTATACCTCAAATGAGGGCAATATTGATACAAAAGATGTTTTTAAGGTCAATACTGATGGTACATCCCGAGATAGTCGGGAGGGGGGTAAACCCTCACTATTGGTTGAAGATTTAAAAAATCAATACTATGGCGTAGAGTTTAATATCTGCCCTGCAAGCGATGGGGAAACCGTGTATTTTCTACGCTCTGAAGCTCTTGCACCAGCGCGTGTTTATTCTGCAAAAAATGGCAAATTGGGCAAGCCATTGATGTTGATGGATAGAAATTTTCCGATGGAAAACTTAACAGTACCAGAAGCCTTGACTTTAAAGGCAAAAGATGGTTTTTCTTTCCAAAGTCAAGTATTTTATCCTAAAAACATGGATAAAACGAAGAAATACCCTGCCGTGATATTCGTGCATGGCGGTTCAAGGCGGCAGATGTATTTGGCATATCATTCGGGTTGGTATTATGCGAATGCCTACCATTTATCACAATATTTTGCGTCAAAAGGCTATATTGCCATGAGTATTAACTACCGAAGTGGTATTGGCTATGGACGTGATTTTAGAGAAGCCGAAAACTATGGCGCATCGGGTTGCAGCGAGTTTCAAGACCTCGAAGCGGCAGGGGAGTGGCTCAAAGTACACCCCTCAGTATCAGCGTCTAAAATTGGTGTTTGGGGTGGCAGTTATGGCGGCTATATGACGGCACACGGCTTGGCAAGGCGTTCCGACCTATTCGCGGCGGGAGCTGATATTCACGGTGTGCATAATTGGAATACGGCAATTCAGACTTTTAACCCCGATTATGACAGCCTTCGTTATCCAAAACATGGACAAATGGCATATAAATCCTCGCCCGTGTATTATTTGGACGGTTGGAAATCACCCGTTTTCATTGCCCATGCTGATGATGACCAAAACGTGAATTTTTTAGAAACGGAATACCTCGTGCGGGCATTAAGGCGCAAAGGCGTAGAGCATGAGTTATTGGTCATTCCCGATGATGTGCATGGATTTTTGAGGTATGAAAGTTGGTATAGGATATATGCAGGTGTGGTTGATTTTTTTGATAGGAAATTAAAAAAGTAATCCAATAAATCATAATCTTAAAAAATGAAAAATCGAGTAATCTACATTCTACTGGCGTTTTGCACGCTTTTATTCTCTCAGTGTTTTAAATTTATTAATGCTGAACCTCAAACACCTGTTGACCAAACGGTAATCGTTCTATCGGCAGACCGGAAACCGTTGCAAGGTAAAACGCTTAGACTAACAGGGAGTGATTTGCGTACGCCGAATGGGAATACAGCTGTTACAGATGCACAGGGCAAAGCAAATTTTACATTCAAGTGGAATGAATTTCACGAATCGGGTACAAATAACTGGAACATTGATGTTGTAACCGATGACAAAACGCTACAAACCAATCGCGTGAGAGACCAATTTCAATTCACAGATAGGAGAAAATTTGATAGAACAAAATTTAATCCAGATACTATAACGATAGATAGCTTAGTACCTTTCAAAATTCGGTTCAAAACTAAATCACGTGTTCATGAACTCAGTTTTGAACTTTGGTCAGAAACCAGAAGCGATAAATTTATGATTTCTGAAAAAATAAAGATACCCCCTCAGTATTTGGATACCATTATTACCGTGAAAGCCTTCAAGCAATCTAAATTTAGTATAGATATGAGGATTTTGTATTCAGATAAAGCGACCGTAGCAAACCCTACTCCTTGGGGAAGCACGTTTGGAGATATTCCTAAAAATTTTCCACGAGATTCTGCATTTTTAGTGTATAACGCTTGGGAATAAGCTAATTGGGAAAAAAATAAAATTGCTTGCTGAATAGATTAAAATACTGAGATGTGTTTATTTTTAAGATGAAAACAGTATTTTTGTGTTACAGTAAAGTTGAAAGAAGAGAAGAAAGAGCCTTTGTTTTAATTTTGTATTACTTCTTTTTGAGTTTTTCAAGATTTTCAGCATCAGCCAAATCTTGAAGTCTTCCTGCTTGTTTTTTTACAGTAATTAGGTCATCAATATTGAGAAAATCAACATTTACATCATCAAAACTAATTTGTGTTTTTCTTTGATAACATTCTTCAAAATTGCATTTTTCTAACTCCATTAAAATATCTATACGAAGGGGTTCATAGCCCAGTTGTATTATATTTTTAGGATGCGTAAAATCTGCTTCGGTTAGACCAATTGAACCGAAACCAAAATCATGTAACGCTTTCATCAAATTATGGATATTTTCAGTATCAAGCCATATCCAAAAATCCATATCTTTTGTATAGCGTGGATAACCATGAAAATTAACGGCATATCCACCTATTACTAAAAACTTGACTTTATGCGCGTTTAACAATCCTATAAACTCTTTGAAATTCTTGTCCAGTACCATAAAAACGAGCGATGACTTCTTGACGAATTTTCTCTAAATTTTCGAGACGTTCTTTATAACTAAGGCGTAACCAATAGTATAGATTGGAATTGTCTTCTTCTTTTTTTACTATCCTAAATACTTTTTCCATTTACTTTATTTTTATGGTTCGTTAGTTAAAGCTATAGGCTTTCAGTCCTAGAATTTATTTGCTACACATTTTTAGCTTGTTTAATTAGTGATATGAAAAAAAATCGGCTAAGCCACCTTTTGCACTTTCAGTGCTAATCAAACCTATGGAATTTTAATCGAAAATTATTAGTTTACTACAAATATACAGTATTCTGTTCAATATTTAGGGCTTTTTTAACACACCCTCAGTATTCCAGCTTTTCACAGACAGCGTACAATTTAACCGTCTTTTTTTAACAAATTTATGATTTCATTCAAGTTTTCTGTTTCTGTTTTTAAACCTGTATTCTCACTTCTTAATTTTTCAAGTTCAATCAATAACTCAATATTGTCTCTTGATGAATTATTTATAAACGGGCTATTATGGTTTCCATTCACATAATAAAAGCCATTTTCGTTCAGTCCAACAATATCACTCACTCTGATTTGTAATACATTGGCTATCTGTTCTAATCTGGTATAACTAATATCAGTCTCTCCTCTTTCTATTTTGGAGAAAGATGTTAATGAAATCCCTAATAATTCAGATACATTTTCTTGTGATAACCCTTTCATTGTCCTAAATGTCCGAATTTTATCGCCTATTGTCATTTTTGTAACTTTTAGTTATAAATTTTGTAACCTTTTAAAATTGATTAACATTACTTTAGCTAGTATCTTTGCAAAGATAGATAATCTTTTATTAAAAAATCTTCCAAAAAATTGTCATTATGAAAAAATTAATCAAAATCCTTTGAACACTAATGTTAAAGAATTGATTATATTTGTGAAAAATTAATTCATAAAGGGGTACTGTTAATTACAGTACCCCTCATTATTTTTACATAATCATGTATATCAAATCCATAAAAACCTATAAAAAAAACCTCGCACTAACCCGCCCATACACCATCGCCTTCAAAACCATCAGCGATGTAGAAAGTGTATTTGTAGAAATTGAACTATCGAATGGGATAGTGGGCATGGGGGCAGCCAATCCATCAAAAGAAGTGGTGGGTGAAGATGTGCATGAGAGTTTTCAAAACTTACAAAGTGGGGGTATTCAACAATATGTGGGGCGCAATATTGGAGAGTTATTCGCCATTATTGCCCAAATTAATGCTGATTTTCCGCATAAGCCAGGGACTTTGGCGGCAATGGATATGGCGTTACACGATGCGTTTTGTCAATATCTGGGCATATCGGTAGCGCAATTGTATGGACAAAAGATTAAAAAAATGGCAACGTCTATCACCATCGGCATCAAGGGGGTAGGGGAGACGCTCGAAGAAGCACAGGAATATTATGATAGAAAATTCAAGATATTAAAAGTAAAAACGGGATTAGACCTCGCTATTGATATTGAACGCTTAGTCAAATTGCGAGAACGTTTTGGCAAAGTGTTTAAAATCCGAGTAGATGCCAATCAAGGCTATACTGCCGAGCAAGTCAAGTTATTTTTTGAAAAAACGAAGTATTTGAATATCGAATTTGTCGAACAACCCATGCTGGCAGGTATGGAAAAAGACACGCAAAAGCTACCCCTCAGTATTAGAAAGAAATTAGCTGCCGATGAAAGCCTACACGATGCCCAAGCCGCATTTCAACTCGCAGCCAAGCGCACATTCGGTATTTTTAATATAAAATTGATGAAATGTGGTGGCATTGCGGGGGCTATGGAAATAGCAACCATTGCCAAAAATGCCAATACTACCCTCTTTTGGGGTTGTAACGATGAAAGTATTGTGGGCATAACGGCTGCCTTACACGCTGCCTTCGCTTGTCCGCATACCAAATATATTGACCTTGATGGTAGTTTGGATTTGGTAGAAGATGTTGTAAAATCGGGTTTTATTTTGAAAGATGGGGTAATGTCACTGCCGAATAGGGTAGGGTTGGGGCTGGCACGATAGTACATTACCCCCTTCGTTTTATTACCTTTGAATAAATACTTTATGAATATGTGATTTTTGATTTGCTATTATTTTCAAAAAATACATACCAGAAGGATATCCCTCAATATCAATACTCATGGTATTATGTCCTTTGACTTCTTTGAAAATCTGTCCATTTATGTTAATAAGTTGACATTTAAATGCTGAATTATCGGTCTGCTCTGCAAACAAGATATTTAGTGTATTTTGTGCAGGATTGGGAAAAAGCCTTACATTAAGTGGTACATTAAAAGGTGTTTTAATATCAGATACTACGAGGGTACAATCATCTTTAAACTCACGACTACTAAAATCCCATTGCTGCCTTAGGTTATTATAGCTTCCACTTGTTTTTAGTATTAAAATTGTATCTTGTGAATAGGTATATAAAATCCGATTTTGAGGTGTCCAAACTTTAGGCTCACTTCTGGATCTCTTATAATAATCTGTTTGTTCCGTAAATTTATTATGATTGTTATACCCAGTAAACGTTTGCTTGATTGCATCATCGAAAGTTGTATCTTTAAGATCTTTGCTTAAAGATAGATACTGTTTTTCTATTTCCGTAATGCGGTTTCTATCATCGTATTTTGTCGTCGAAATCAAACCATTTATAAGAATCACCGCTGTACCTTGGCAAGTGTCGAACTCAGAGTTATAAGTAATAGCGCGATTTAAAGAATCTTTAGTATAAATATATTTTCCCTGTTTGCATCTAACAAGTGTATTTTCTATATATAAGGTTCTGGTATAATGAGTTTGTTTGTCATTTTCATCATAGGTATATGTTTCGATGTCTCTATCTGGTTTTTGATTAAGCCCTTTAGTTTGCGTTATTTTGCGAATAATTCTATATTTGTTATCCAATAAATAGTCATAATTGCGTAAGGTATTAATGACCCAACCTGTATCCGAATTAGTATAGTAACTGTCGGATTCAATTAAATCCGTAAATGGTTTATATGTTCTTTTTGTTAACCGATGCTCATTTCTACTTACATATCTGTTTTCATAATGAATGATCTGCGTTAATTGATCCTTTTCGTTGTATTGTAAAGTATCAAAGTACAACCAAATTAAGTTTTCTGTTCGATTGTAAGGGTTAATTGACAATCCGTTTCTAAAAAGGGGTTTACATTTTTGATTGAAATAAGAAGTATCAAGAAAAAATGTTACCCATTTCTGCTTTAACGTGTCATAGCCTTGAGACTTAACAGTCTCGATTTTTTGTAATGTCAGTGTGCTTTGAGCAAAACACGTAAAACTTATAAAACAAGATAAAAACAAGATGAAAGCGTTAAAATTTTTCATATTTAGTTATTTTTACAAAAATATATATTCTTATGGTATTTGGCAATTATTACTTTATGTCCCACAGTATTTTTTGGTATTAAAAAAAATTACGACCTTAACCACTTGAAGTAATAACCAACTTTATTCTATTCATTATTTAGCCATTCTATTCATTCTGATTATGGAAAAACAACAAGGACAATTAGTGCGTTCTATCACCCTTTCGGCGGCGACAATATTGGTCGTGAGTTCGGTCATTGGGTCGGGCGTGTATAAAAAAGCGGCTCCTATGTCAATGGAGTTGATGTCGCCAACTTTGGTGCTTTTAGCTTGGATATTGGCGGGTGTGATAAGCCTTTGTGGGGCATTGAGCAATGCCGAAATAGCCAGTATGTACGCTGATAGTGGCGGCGAATATGTGTATTTCAAGCGCATATATGGGCGTTTTATCGCTTTTATGTATGGTTGGAGCACGTTTGCGGTCATAAAAACGGCGGCGGTATCTTCGATTGCTTATGTTTTTGCGCAGTCGTTTAATTCGCTCATTACCTTGCCACAATTGCCAGAACATATAGCGAATATTGACCTATTCGGCATATTCAAACCCTTTGAAAACTTCGGTGTAAAAACCTTGACCATCGCCTTAATTTTGCTTTTAACCTATTTCAACACGCGCGGTTTGAAAGGCGGTGCGGGTTTGAGTAGTGCAATAACGTGGTTGGTCATCGCAGGTTTGTCTTTGATTGTTATATCGGGTCTATTGTTCGGCGGCGGTAGTTTTGCGAATGTGCAGACCCCCTCGGTAGCTTACGTCGAAAGAAGCTGGACAGATTTCACTTTAATTAAAGCCATGTTTGCCGCTATGCTTGCCGCTTTTTGGGGCTATGAAGGGTGGAATACCGTCGGTTTTATGGGCGGCGAAATTCAAAACCCGAATAAAAACCTGCCTTTAGCTTTGGCTGGCGGTCTGTTTGTCATTATAACCGCCTACGTAACGGTCAACTTTACCTATCACTATGTTTTGCCCGTTGATGCTTTGATTGAAGTCAAAAAATCTCAAAATCAAATTGCTGCTGTTGAAGTATTGCGTCATTTCGCGGGAACAACAGGCGCATCTATATTATCCATTTTAATATTAATTACCACTTTTGGTTGTACGAATAGCACAATTTTGATGCCGCCGCGCATATACTACGCGATGGCAAAAGACAATCTATTTTTCAAATCGGCAGCGGATATTGACCCCAAAAGCAATACCCCCAATAATGCCCTCTGGATACAAGGCATATGGGCGTGTACTTTGGTATTATCGGGCAGTTTCGACCAATTGACCGATATGCTCATTTTCGCCGCCTTCTTTTTTTATGGCTTAACGGCATTGGGTGTGTTCATTTTGCGGAAAAGAGAACCCGAAACGCCACGCCCTTATAAAGTTTGGGGATATCCGATAGTACCAGCCATTTTTATCTTATTTTGCGTGTCTTTGATAGTTATTACGTGTTTTAGTCACCCACGCGAGGCAGGTATTGGCTTGGTATTAATGGCTACGGGTCTGCCTTTTTATTGGTGGTGGACTAAGAAATAATACCCCTCAGTATTTTAGACCCTTAGATAGAGATTTTTAAATAAAACGGTGCGGTAGTTCTGTATATGAAAAAAGGCGTTTGTGCATTGGTTTACATATCCGCAGGGCGCTTAAAATCGCCCCCTATTGATATTTACCGCGAAAACCCATCAATAGAGGGCGATTTTAATCGCCCTGCGGATATGTAAACCAATGCACAAACGCCTTTTTGTCCATATGCGTAATTGCTATAATCTTTTATAAAATATTGATAATCAGCGTATAGCAAGTCGTAGAGCGTACTTCAATCATCGTATATTTACTTATGACCCAACCCAAGCCCATACATTTTCACTCCATTGATGCTTTGCGTGGCTTCGCTGCCTTAGCTGTGTGCCTATATCATCTCACCAATGGCTTTTTGCAGCCGACAAACTGGTTGCGGATAATAAATGAGTACGGCTATTTGGGGGTAGATGCGTTTTTTGTCATTTCGGGCTTTGTTGTACCCTATTCTTTCGCGCAGAAGAACTATACCCTCGTGCAGTTTAGTAGTTTTTTTAAAAAACGCTTCATTCGTATCGAACCTGCGTATTGGGCGAGTATGGCAATTATTATTGTTAAAGATTGCTTGGCGCGTTTGGTCGAAGAT